>CAJOQX010000352.1 GCA_905236865.1 Candidatus Rifleibacteriota bacterium | reverse complement strand
TAAATAAAACGAGTTCCATCTTCATTTTCATCGCCATTGGCATCTTTGGTAATTTTTGAAAAAATATTTCTTCCAACATTTGCTGATTTGTAACAAAAAACAGCGTTAAGCCCATTTTCTTCAATTTTCCTCAAAACCATTTCAGAAAAACTCTCGTCTTTAATTTTTAAACGTTCAGAGATTAATTCGTCTATATTTTCATATTCTGTCTGAGCTGGTTTAAACTTATTTCTACCTTTTAATCTATTCCATTCAGCTTTTTCTTTATCTAGCTTTTCTTTTAGTTTTTTTTGCTTCTTATATTCTTTAGAAAAATCTAAGCAATATTCGATATTTCCCCAAATAAGGTAATGATACTGGTCTTCGTTAAAACAGTAAAAAACATTTTTATCTGTATCATCTTGTTTAAAAGAGTTAAAGAATTGTTTATTTTTTTCTTTGACTTTAAAGTGTTTTATTTTTTCTTTTTCTGAGAAATAATCGTTATTATCATCAGTCAATAGTAAATATACGGTTAATTCATCAAAAGAGTTATCTATGAAATTTCTTACAGTTTGTCTGGCTAAATCTATATAATCCTGACTTTTAGCATAATCAGAAATAATTATAGGAATAGATATTTTGTAATATTTATTCCATATAGCTGTTTTTAAAATTTTTGTATAAAATTTTGTGAGTATTTCCTTTTCTTCTTCAAAAATGGTTTTATCAATATTTTTAGAATAATGATAATCTTTTTTTGAAGGTAATAGACAACTTGTCAATATTGCAGGAATTTTATTTTCATCATCAAATTTATTTATGTCTTCATAGCCATCGACATATAATTCTTTATCAAAATCTATACTTTCCTTCATAAAATAGACAATTTGATTTTGCTTTAATACTGATTTTTGAGTAGCAACTTTTTTTGCTTTTTCAAAAAAGCTATAAAGGCTATAACCTTCTAATTTATTATTCCTGTAATAAGTTTCTAGATAACTATTATCAATGAAAGGCAAAACAAATGCATCTAAGTTTAGTTTATCTAATTGTTTGTCAACAACATAGAGTGGCATGAAGTGTCTCCGATTTTGATTAAATTTATAGTAAGTTTAATATATTAGAGAGAAAGTAGCAAGAAGGAAATAGGTGATTGGTGGTGAGTGGTAGGTTGTAGGTGGTGGGTGGTGGGTGGTAGGTGATAGGTATTACAGACATTCTAATGACAATAAGAACAACAAAAACCAATTACAATGAAAACCATAAAAATTTGGTCTGTAACTTGAAGCTTAAGACTTATAGCTTTCAATAAAACCTATCACTCATCACATACCACTAATCACGACTCTCTTCCCTTATTCCTTATCTCTAAAAGAAGCGTAAGCTTCTTATGCTACATCTTCATCATCTAAATCATAATTTTCGTGTTGACGTTTTTCACAATCTTCTCTTATAGATTGTTTCCAGTCTGATTTGCTCAATATTTCACAACATTGTGTTTCGTCTAATTCCATGCAGCAGTCAACAGCCATATTTATGCTATCCCAAGCTGCTTTTGTGCCTCTTCTATCAGAATGGTAATCTACTGAACATTCTCTTAAAATTCCATAGCTTTCAGCTACTTCTTCTGCTTCTATATTAGCTCCCAAGAAAATAAATTCCCATTTTTTTCTTCCCTCATTGCTGAAATCATTGATTTTATCTGGCGATTATTATATTTATGACTAGCGTTTTCCATTCCGTCAGTAATTATAACGAAAAGTGTTTTGCTTGGGACATCTTCTTCTCTTGCATATTTATGAATGTTCTTTATATGTTCAATTGTTTCACCAACAGCGTCTAAAAGTGCAGTAGAACCGCCAACTTCGTAATCAGATTCTTCCATTGGTTTAATTTTAGAAAGTTCAACTCTATCGTGTATCATTTCAGAAGTTGTATTGAAAAGTATTGTAGTAACATAAGCTTTATTTTTTTTATCTTTTTTCTGCTTCTTTATTGTAGCGTTAAATCCACCAATTGTGTCTGACTCCAAACCAGCCATAGAACCACTATTATCAATAATAAAAACCAATTCTGTGATATTGTTCATTTGTAAACTCCTTTTCATAATCATAAAGAATATTTGGTTTTCTTATAAACTGAAGTCCAAGTTTCAGTAGAGTTTTCGTAATAGCCAGATATAGTTAAAGCATCATTATCTAATGAAACAGGGACATTCATAGAAAAACCATCAACTGTTGTATAAAGTCTTCCATTGGCATACCCCCAAGTTCCATTGTCTGTTCCTTCGCTTGCTCCAACTTCCCAATAAGTTGGATGATTGTAATCGCTCAAAACATACTCTGTCATTGTGCAAGTTCCATCTTCACGTAAAATCATCGTGTCAACTTTACCATTAGCATTAGGAACAACAGGTTTACCATCTTCAAGATTTAAATACCATGTTCCTACCATTGCTTCATTGATCGATAAGCTAAAATTATTGCTGTTTTTGCCACCATTTCCACCACCACCGCAAGCAGTAAGAAGAAGAACAGACATAACAGCAACAACTAGAAAAAGATTCCTGAAATAATTTTTTGTTTTATTCATAACGAACGACTCCTTTTTAGATAGATATAAATTTTAAGATTTAATATGAAAGAGATACATAATTGGGGTAGTTTCCCTTTCATCTAACTTCCTTTAAAATGTGCCACCTCCAATAATGATGATGGCTACTGGCAACCATATAAAATACAGACTTATGTTCATGTTTTTGACCTTTCCAGAATTTTTCTTAATAATAAAACAAGTTTTTATTAAAAAGGTCTTTTCTAAAAAGACATTTTAGAAATGTAAATTGTGGTTGGTGTTTTATGATTGGTAGTGTTTTTGTAAATGACTATCACAGCTATAAACGACATTTCAAAACCGCAAGTTGCACGTTATTGCAAAACGACAGTAATACGTCATTAAGAGAGACTGTGCTAAAACTAGAAATTTTTATAAAAATCAGTGTATGGAGTAATGTCCTAGCCCCCTTTCATTAATGGGGATTAAGGGGGATTTTAAAATAATTAGGCAAAACTAATTTTAGAGTAAAAAGCTAGTTTTTAGACAGTCTCTAAAAAGGGGCGCAAATTTTGATAAACCCCAAACAAAGTCAGTAACTATATTTTTTTACAATAAACAATTGATTAAATCATTATTTCATAATGATTTTGAAGTGGGAAAGTTGAGTAACTAAAATGACAGTTTGGAAATTTTACAGGTTATT
>CAJOQX010000351.1 GCA_905236865.1 Candidatus Rifleibacteriota bacterium | reverse complement strand
GGAGGAGAATAAGGTTGAGCAAGCAACTGTCCGCTTTTAAAAGAATCGAGAGATAAGAAAAGCCTACATATTTATCATAAACGTATAGCGTGTTGGCTTTAGCCCTGAAAGTTATACGTTTATGACAATGGGCAGGCTACAAAAAAATAAATACTGATTTTTCATCAAATTACGAGTTTTAGCACAGTCTTTGCGAGCAGTCGTTAGACTGCGTGGCAATCCAGAGGTTAAGTCTAAACTAGTTTATCTCCAGTCATATTGAATGATACTAGCCTGAGTTGGAGTGCCAAGCTCACCTTGTTCAAAAGAAACTTTATAAAAACCAGTTAATTTTGCACTTTCGCTAGAACCAGTAACTTTAACTTCTACCAAACCATTCTTAACAACAACTTCGCCTTTTTCTTTATCTTCGTCATACTTAATCTTAAACATACTAGTTTGTCCAATAATAGTAATATTGGCAACTTGAATATAAAGAAGATCTTTACCATCAACACTAATATTTACAGTAACCTCACCTTTAGCCATTTCTATAATTTGTTTAGCTATCAAAGGGTTTCCATCTTTAACTTCAATGAGAGGTGTCTTTACTGTTAGTTCTGTTGCAGGAAATCCATTATTTGGAGGATATAATTTTATCGTATTTTTAGTAGGATTTTCATCTTTCTTTTTTGGATTGCTTGGAAACTCTAAAATTATATTAGATTCATCTGTTGTTCTAAATGTATAATTATCTTTAAAAGTGAATTCAGAAGAAAAAGCTTGCCAATCACCAGTAGTTTTAAATTCTGGAGTTCCTGATAATTCTTTAACGCTTGAATATTTTAAATTATCTTTCGCTTTTTCTAAGTTACTAATATCAATTTTCTTTTTTATAACTAAAGTTAAAACGATAACACCGATAAATAAAGCTAAAATCACACCGCCAACAATCATTTTCTTTTGATTTTCTGCTTTTTGTGTAGCAAGTTTAGCAGCTTTTTCACGCTCTTGCTGAAGCTTTTTTAAAGCCTTGTGATCTAATCGTTCTAATTGATGCCATTGTTTAGCCATATCAAATAATCAACCTATAACAAAGTAATGGTAATTCAATAAAATTACCATATATAGAATTTTCCTTTAAAGAATATTAAATCTTTATAATATAGTGTACGTATTTTAACCGAAAATATAAAAAAGTCCATAGCTTTTTTTTAGAAAAAAATAAAATTTATAACTAATTTTTTTAAAAAAGGCTATAAATAAGCTTTTACATAAAAAAATTATAAAAATTCTTTTTTTCCTACTATTTTTAAAGAATGAACATGAATTTGTGAACTTTCTTTATTGTAAAAATTAACAGCTTTTCCTTCAACAACAACATCTATCTCTTCTTCCCCAAAAGTTTTTACTCCATGTATTGGTTTTATTTTAATTTCTTTGACTCTGTATTTTATAGAATACGGATAACCATCTGTTTTCGTTATATCAAAATCTTTATGGTTATTGATTCCATAAGCTTTTATAACTTGCATTACTGGTTGAAAATATAAAATATCACTTGCTGAATAGTTTGAACAATCTTTATAATAATAATATAGATATTTATTAGCTTTATAATCATCTTCTAATTTTTGAGGCTTTGAATATTTCATTGATTGAGATTCTTGAGCTATATTAGGTGCTAAGAAACGATAAATAGGATAATAATAACTAGCTACTCTAATGAAGCTTTCGTTTCTCTGTGATTTCATATAAAAATATTTTGGAGTTCCATCAGCATTAATCTCTTTTTTATCTTTTCTTATATATAGATTATCATTAAATTTCTCAAAAATTTCAACGCCATTTCTATCAACAGTAGGAAACTCAGAAAAATCAAATAGTGGATTTTTGCCTTGTGATATTTCAACAGCATCATAAAGTTCCGTTGGAAATAATTTATATTTCAGCATAAAATGTTGCATTGCCGAACGAGAAGAAAAATAAGCCTGTCTGTCTAATAGATTAATTTGATTCTGATAATCAGAATTAGCTTGTTTAAAAATTGTAGCGGACAATAATATAAATACGCTGAAAACAACAAATAAAGAAATTAAAATAGATGTTCCTTTTCTGTTAAAAACAGATGGCTGTTTCATATATCAAGATTTCCCTTTATTGCCATAAGATGAATACGCTGGATATTACCATTTTGATTTTCTGGTTCAGAATAATATTTTGGGTTACTATTCCACTGAATCTGAACTATTAATTTTTTAAAAGGACAAAAAGCTTTGTCTTCTCTAATTTTATAAGGAAGTCTATTTATTAGCATTTTAGCGGTATAACGTTCTGCGGTTGGATTAATAAAGCTATATTTAGGCTGAACATTTAAGTTTTCTAATCCCTCATCTTTATAAAAATTATTTGAAGACTCATAAATACTATTACTTGCTATATCTAGTTCGGTAAAAGGTTTGTTTTTATCATTCTGAGAATTAGAAAATATTTGTGCAAAATTTGTATTACTTAATGTTGATGGATTTTTTAAAACGGTAAAGAAAACTTCTAATCGTTCAGGAAACTGATTTGGTTCAATATTAGGGAAGCCTGCTCCTATTTTTAACATTTCTGGTCTGTTTGGTTTTAGATTTGAGAGAATATCTTCAACTTTTAGATGTACAAGGTAACTAATACCTACAGAATCGGTAACAATACCTCTACAAGTAAAACCTTTCGAAGTTTGATTATTAGAATTAAAAAGTTTAGAACATAATTTTTTTGCCCAAAAAGGTGTGTATTCTGAAAATTTTTTGTCTTTAGGTAAATCGTCAACTTTAATAAAGCCAGGATTACCTTCTCTTATTATGGCAAAAGGAACATCATCTAATAAAGTATTTAATATTTCTGTAGCTTTATTTATAGCATAAGGATAAGATTCTGTATTATCTTGATTTAATAATGATTGTGAAAAATTCAAGACTGCAACTATCGCTATTAAAAATATAATAACGATAGTTGCTTTTATATATTTTTTTTCTTGATTTTTCACAGATAAAGATCTTTATAAGAGTTCGGAAGCCAATGCAGACAATGAAGATCTTTCTGATTTGTTCAATATAATATGACCAAACAAATTATGATCTTTAAATTTTTCGATAACAAAATTCAAACCGTTTGAAGAACTATCGAGATAAGGATTATCAATCTGATATGGGTCACCTGTCAAAACAACTTTTGTTCCTTCACCAGCACGGCTTATAATAGTTTTTACTTCATGCGGAGTGAGGTTTTGAGCTTCGTCAACAATTAGGTATTGTTTTGGAATACTTCTACCTCTAATGTAAGTAATAGCCTCAATTTGAACTTTTTGAGATTCTATTAAGAAACGAATTTTTTTATCTACATCATCAGAATTCTTATAAAGTCTATCCATTACGAATTCTAAGTTATCAAAAATAGGTTGCATCCAATGACTTAACTTTTCATCCTTTGAACCAGGCAAATAACCAATATCTTTACCTAATGGCATTATAGGTCGGCTTACTAGCAATTTACGGAAAAGATGCTCATCTATTGTTTTTTGTAAGCCACAGGCTAAGGCAAGCAATGTTTTGCCAGTACCAGCACGCCCTACTAAAGTTACAAGTTGAATTTCATTACAAAGTAGAAGTTCTATAGCAAACTTCTGCTGTAAATTCATTGGCTCTACACCCCAAGGTCTAGAATTAAGATGGAATAATGGAAGTATTTTCTTTTGTATTCCATCATATTTGGCAAGAGCTGTTTTATTTTCGTTTTCAGCAGCTTTTAAAAGAAGAAACTCATTTTTAAACAAATCGTTTTCATGATATTCGATTCCTTCTTCTCTAAGGAAAGTTTCTATTTGCTCTGCTGGCATAATAAGCTCTTTCCAACCAGAATAAAGTTCATCTATATCTATTTTATTTGTTTCATAATCTTCTGCCTGAATACCTAATGCATCTGCTTTTATACGACAGTTAATATCTTTACTAACCAAAATAGGATTTTTGCCAGCTTTTTTTAAAGTAAGAGCACAGGCAAGTATACGGTTATCTACTTTTTTTGAATCTAATCCACCAATACTTGGCATATCATATTCAGAATCAATCATAACCTGCAATATACCACCAGTAGGAAGTTTTACTCCTTCTGCAAGATTTCCTATTGTGCGAAGATTGTCTAAATCTCTTGAAGCTTGTCTTGCTTCACGTCCACGTTCATCGTTTACGCCTTTAAATCTGTCTAATTCTTCTATAACACCTAATGGAACAACAACATCGTGTTCTTGAAAAGAAAAAAGAGCTCCGTGATTATGTAATATAACATTAGTATCTATGACAAAAGTTTTCTTCATTGCACTTTCCCATTCTTGTGATTTGTACATCAATAAATTATAACTAGCATAATACTTTTATCTATGTCAATCAACGTATTTTTTAGTTATTATTATGGTTTATGGTTGAATAATAAAAAAATAATTAAAAAACGTCAATTGACAAAGTAACTGCCGTTTTTAGTAAGATTAGCTATAATTCCAAATTTTGCCAGACTAAGTTCCGTTTT
>CAJOQX010000350.1 GCA_905236865.1 Candidatus Rifleibacteriota bacterium | reverse complement strand
TGTTGTAAGAAGTTTTACAGGAAGAATATCCAGAAGTTTTAGCAAATTATTGTGGTTTGGAGCTCGTATACCAATTGTAGGAAAAGCAAAACCAGCTAATTCACCAGTCGAAGGCTTTTTTAATATGGCCGTTAATCCACCAGGCCAATTAGACTGTATTATTCTTTTATATTCTTCTGTTGTTTCTAATCCGAGTTTAGCTAATTCTTCAACATTAGTAACAAAAAGAATAAGAGGCTTTCTAGAATCACGATTTTTAATTCTATATACTTTTTCTACTGCTTCTTTTGAATTAAAGGAAACAGCAAAACCATATAAAGTATCAGTTGGAATTACTGCTAATGCTCCGTTTTGCATATCATTGCAAAAGCAATTTAATGTATTTTTATCTTCTAATAAATTTTTTATCTTAATTCTTTTCATTGTATTATTTTAATAATTTCAAAATAAAGAATCGTTCTTTATCTGCAAAATCATTACCTTCTTTTAATATTTTCCAAGAGGGACAAAGCATTTTTTTTATTTCATTTCTTTGTCCATGACCATGCTCGAATACAAGAAGCCCATTATTTTTTAAAACTTTTTCTGATTGTCGTAGCAATTTTTCTATAATCTCTAAACCATTTATACCGCCATCTAAAGCTATATGTGGCTCATAATCAACTACTTCTGGCATTAAAGTTTTTACTTCTTCTGTATCTATATAAGGAGGATTAGAAATTATAACATCTAGATAATCATCAGTAAATTTTTCAAGCAAGTCTGATTTAATCAAACTAACTCTTGATTGTTTTTTATTATTAAAAACTAGTAACTCAGAGTATCTTAGCAAATTGCTTTCAGCAATCTTTAACGCTTCATCGGATATATCAACCAAATATCCAATAGATTTAGGAAAGTATTTTGCCATGGCTATACCAAGTATTCCTGTACCTGTTCCAACATCAGCAAACTTAAAATCAGGTCTGAGTGAACTGGTTTTTATTGCTTCTACTGCTGACAATAATACTTCTTCTGTTTCTGGTCTAGGAATTAATGCACCTTCACCAACATTTACATCAAAATCTAAAAAACTCCATTCTCCTAGTATATATTGTAAAGGCTCATGAAACAATCTACGATTAAGCAATTTTTGAAAATCTTTAGAAAAATCTTCTGAAACAGGTTTGTTCCAATAAAATGGCAATTTTGTATATTCTATTTCAAGAATTTTTGAACCAATAAGGTTAGCATTAAGTTTTGCATCTTCGATACCTGCTTGTTCAAGAGTTTGAACAGCATAGTTTAAAAGTTCTTTTATTGTTTGTGATTCCATTTTGTTTTGCAACTTTAAAAGACCTTTCAGTCGGCTAAAACTGACGACTCCCCCAACAACTTTAATAAAGATTTGGGGGAGCATTTTTTTACTTATTCTTAGATGGCTACAATCACCACCCATCAACAACTACACCTAGACGTCAGTCTAACTCCTCTTCTGCTAACTTGCGAAGGTTATCTGCTTCAATTAGAGCATCGATGATTTCATCTAAATTACCTTCCATTACTTCGTCTAACTTATAAAGAGTTAGATTAATACGGTGGTCAGTTAAACGTTGCTGTGGAAAATTGTAAGTTCTAATTCTTTCAGAACGATCACCACTACCTACTTGATTGCGACGATTTTCAGCTCTAGCACTGTCTTTTTCTTCTTTTACTTTATCGAAAAGTCTAGCTCTTAAAATTCTAATGGCTTTTGCTTTGTTTTTGTGCTGGCTTTTTTCATCTTGACAGCTTACAACCAAGCCAGTTGGCAAGTGCGTAATTCTAACTGCTGAGTCAGTTCTGTTTACACACTGACCGCCAGGACCAGAAGCTCTGAAAACATCAACTCTTAAATCGTTTTCGTCTATCTGAACATCGACTTCTTCTGCTTCTGGCAAAACTGCAACAGTGGCGGCTGAAGTGTGTATTCTTCCGCCAGCTTCTGTTTCAGGAACTCTTTGAACTCTATGTACACCACTTTCAAATTTTAGTTTTCCGAAAACTCCATTGCCCTGAATAGAAAAAACAACTTCTTTGATACCGCCAAGACCAGTATCGTTCATGCTCATCAATTCACATTTCCAACCTTGTCTTTCGGCATATCTGGTGTACATACGATAGAGGTCGGCAGCAAAAAGAGCCGCTTCTTCGCCACCTGTACCTGCACGTATTTCAAAGATTGTATTCTTTTGGTCATCTTCATCTTTTGGAATCAAAAGAAGTTTAAGCTGACCTTCCATCTTTTCTATTTGAGGTTTCAATTCAGAAACTTCAAGTTCTGCTAGTTCTTTAAGCTCGGCATCTGTTTCAGTTTCAACCATAGATTCTGCGTCTTTAAGCTTTTTAAGCATGGCAGAATATTCATCGTAAGCATTTACGATGCCTTCCATTTCAGAACGTTTTTTCGCAAGTTTCTGAAATTCAGATTGATTAGCAATAACTTCAGGATTAGTAAGTTTGTCTGTAAGTTCCTTGAAGTTTTCTTTAACAGATTCGAGCTTTTCTAACACTTTATCTTATAGCCTACCTATCATTGTTTCAACTAGTTTAATGAAATATACTTTTGCTTTATCAGCAGCTTCGACAACTTCTGCGTGAGTAGCTTTTGTTTCGCTTTCGCCTGTAGCTATATTGGTAATAAGACTGATTCCAAGAACACGTTTTACGCCACAATGAGCAGCAACAATTACTTCTGGAACAGTTGACATACCAACAGCGTCAGCACCTAATGTTCTGAAAGCTCTTAGTTCAGCACCTGTTTCATAGCTTGGACCAGTAACAGCTAGATAAACGCCCTTTTCTACTGGAGCACCAATTTCTTTACCGACTTTTTCAGCTTCTTCTATTAGACCTTTATTGTAAATGCCTTGAATTGCAGGGAATCTTGGACCAAGTTCTTCATCGTTAGAACCAATTAATGGGTTAGTTCCCATAAAATTGATGTGGTCAGTCATAAGCATTAGGCTACCGACTTTGAATTTTGGATTCAATCCGCCAGCTGCATTGGTAACAATAACATCTTCTGCACCAATTGCGTGCATTACACGCATAGCAAAAGTTACAGTCTGCATATTGTGGCCTTCATAAAAATGGAAACGACCTTGCATTGCTACTACAACTTTGCCTGATTTTTTACCAATAACCAATCTACCTGCATGACCTTTTACAGTTGAAGCTGGAAAGTGGGGAATGTCTGTATATTTGATTGCTACGGCATTTTCTAGAGTATCAGCAAAATCACCCAAACCAGAACCGAGAACAACTGCCACAGTTGGTTTTTCTGAGATTTTAGAAAGAATGTATTCTGCTGCTTGTTTAATTTTATTCTTCATATCATTTTTCCTTAAAAAATTAAATTAATTATAGAACAGTAGAAAAATTATCACGTAGCTTAAAAAGTGTCAAATATTTATTAAGAGAAAAGAGATGAGAGATGAGAGAAAAGAGATGAGAGATGAGAGAAAAGAGATGAGAGATGAGAGAAAAGAGATGAGAGAT
>CAJOQX010000349.1 GCA_905236865.1 Candidatus Rifleibacteriota bacterium | reverse complement strand
TGCTCTTAATTGCAATAATGAAAAAGAAATAGAAGCGTTCAAGAAGACAGACTTGTATGATATTTTTATGAAACGTTACGAAGAAGAACATGGAAAACTGAAAATTGAGAATTGAGAGATGATTGAAAAGAGGATTGTTTTTACCCAATAAAGTTTGCGTTTGCCCAGCCGAAAAGAAAAAGACTCGTATTAACGAGTCTTTTTCTTTTCGGAGTTACTTGCCTTCGTAAGCGTTAATAAACATTTGCTTAATTTCACTTATGAGTGGGTATCTTGGGTTAGCTCCAGTGCACTGGTCGTCAAACGCCATTTCGCACATTTCATCTAAGCTTTCATAGAACTTGTCTTCGCTGATACCATATTCTTTTATACTTGATGGAATACCTATTTCAGATTTTAATTTAGCTACAGCTTGAATTAGCAGTTCAACTTTTTCGTCATCGGTTTCCCCACCAAGATTGAGGTAATCTGCTACACGTGCATATCTCCATTTGGCTTCAGGATATTTGTATTGTGGAAAAGCAGTTTGTTTGCTAGGCTTATCAGAAGCATTAAATTTGATAACTTCTTCAATCAGTAAGCCATTTGCTGTTCCGTGTGCAATATGATGAGCTGCTCCGAGTTTGTGAGCCATAGAGTGGCAAACTCCTAAGAAAGCGTTTGCAAAAGCCATACCTGCCATACAGGCTGCATGAGCCATTTTTTCTCTAGCTTTAACATTAGAAGCACCATCTCTATAAGCTTGAGGTAAATACTTAAATACTAGTCTGATAGCTTCAAGAGCAAGACCATTAGTAAATTCCGAAGCCATTACGGAAACTCTTGCTTCAAGAGCATGAACAAGCACGTCAATACCAGAAGCAGAAGTGAGGCTCTTCGGCATATCAAGCATCAATTCAGCATCAACTATAGCCATATCAGGAGTCAATTCGTAATCGGCAAGAGGGTATTTGATTCCTGTTGTTTCATCAGTAATAACTGCAAATGGAGTTACTTCTGAACCTGTTCCAGCAGAAGTTGGAACACAAACCATCATAGCTTTGTCACCCATGTGTGGAAATTCATAGACACGTTTACGGATATCCATAAATCTCATAGCAAGATCATCAAACTTAACTTCTGGGTGTTCATAGAGTAGCCACATAATTTTGGCAGCATCCATTGGAGAACCACCACCTAGAGCAATAACTGTATCTGGTCCAAAAGTTCTCATTTCAGCAGCTCCAAGACGAGCAGTAGCTAATGTTGGGTCTGCTGTAACATCTGTAAATACTTTATAATCAATGCCACAGTCTTCCAAAACTTTTGTTATTTTTTCTACAAAACCTTTATCGAACAAGAATTTGTCAGTAACAATATAAGCACGCTTTCTCCCTAACTGCTTTAGCTCTTGAATTGCAGTAGCAAGACATCCATATTTGAAATAAACTTTTTCTGGAACTCTGAACCAAAGCATATTTTCTCTCCTTTCGGCAACGCTTTTTATATTCATTAAATGTTTAACCCCAACGTTTTCGGATACAGAGTTTCCACCCCAAGAGCCACAACCCAATGTAAGAGATGGAGCGAGTTTGAAATTATAAATGTCGCCGATAGCACCTTGGGAAGCAGGCATATTTACTATTACACGAGATGTTTTCATTCTAACACCAAATTTATCAATTTTAGCTTGAGCATTAACTTGGTCAGCATACAGAACAGAAGTATGGCCTATTCCGCCATGTTCAACAAGAATTGCTGCTTTTTCTGTAGCTTCTTCAAATGTTTTGGCGTGATACATTGCAAGAACAGGGGAAAGTTTTTCATGTGCATAAGGTTCATCAAGAGAAACATCTTGAACTTCGGCAATAAGAATTTTTGCTTTTTCTGGTATGTTTAAACCCGCAAGTTTACCAATGTTATAGGCTGACTGACCAACTATTTTTGCATTGACACTGCCATTTACAAGAATAATTTTGCGTAAAGCTTCTGTTTCTTCTGAATTTAGAATGTAAGCCCCACGTTCGATAAATTCTTCCTTAATTTTGTCGTAAATAGAATCTAAAACAATTACAGATTGTTCAGAAGCACAAATCATACCGTTATCAAAACTCTTGGAAAGAAGAATTGAGTTTACAGCCATTTTAATATGAGCACTTTCATCTATAACGGCAGGAGTATTTCCAGCTCCAACACCAATTGCTGGTTTACCAGAAGAATAGGCGGCTTTTACCATGCCTGGGCCACCTGTAGCAAGCGTTAAATCAAGTTCTCGCATAACCATCTGTGAAAGTTCTGTTGATGGTTCGTCTATCCAACCGATGATGTCTTCAGGAGCTCCAGCTGATATAGCAGCATCTAAAATTATTTTTGCAGCGGCAATAGTGCTTTTCTTAGCTCTTGGATGCGGTGAGAAAATCATCCCATTGCGAGTTTTTAAAGCTAATAAAGATTTGAAAATAGCGGTAGATGTTGGATTTGTGGTTGGAACAATAGCCGCAATTACACCTATTGGTTCGGCTATCTTCATTATGCCGAAAGCTTCATCTCTTTCTATGATTCCGCAGGTTTGGGCATCTTTGTATTGATTATAAATATATTCAGAAGCAAAATGGTTTTTTATAACTTTGTCTTCTACAATTCCCATACCTGTTTCTTCAACAGCAAGCTTTGCAAGAGTTATTCTAGCATTGTTAGCGGCTATAGCGGCTGCACGGAATATTTCGTCAACCTGTGCTTGTGTGTAAGTTGAATATTTTTGTTGGGCAGCTCTTACTTTAGCAATTTTAGCTTGTAATGATTCTACGGAATTAACAGTCATTATTTGTCTCCTTTGAAAGAAAATTGTTTATTATAAAAAAAGAGCTAGAAAAATCTAGCTCTTTGGTTTGATAAATTTATTATTTAGAACATTCCAGGAATATTCATACCGCCAGTTATATCGTTCATTTCTGACTGGACCATTTCTTTTGATTTGGTAATACCAGCATTGATAGCAGATTTAATCAAATCTTGTAATCCTTCAACATCTTCAGGATCAACAGCTTCTTTATCTATTGTAATAGAAACAAGTTCTTGTGAACCGTTAAATTTGACTTTTACAGCACCGCCACCAACAGTAGCTTCAACTTCTTTACTCTTTAGTTCTTCTTGAGCATTCTGTATTTTTTCTTGCATTTTTTGAGCTTGTCGCATCAAACCCTGCATATTAAAACCGTTTGGCATACTATAACCACGACCCATAACAAACTCCTTAAGAATATTTTATGAAGTCTTATAATATCAATAAATTTAATAATGGTCAAGTGAGAGAATTTACTTGTTCAAAGTGGTAGTTGTTGTTGTGTTGTTATTTGTGCTATATTATACTTATGATAGAAAAATTTGAAAAATACTTATATAAGACGGTTTTCCCTTTAAGACCGCCAGAAACCATTTACCATTATACTACACAAAAAGGAATTTTAGGTATAATTCCAGATCGACAAATGTGGGCAACTCAAGCACATTTCCTTAACGATAAAAACGAAGTCTTCCTTACCTTTAAACTTCTTGAAAGAGAATTACGTCGGATGGTTTCTGAATCAAGGAGCGCAGAACATAGAAGTTTGTTAAATGAAATACGTCACAATTTATCGCACGTAGATCAAACTCATATTTGTACTGTATCGTTTTGTGAATCTGGAGATTTATTAAGTCAGTGGCGTGGTTATGCTGCTCAAGGTAAAGGTTATGCTTTAGGTTTTGATTTGCCTAAATTATCAGTAATTGCGAAACAACAGAATTTTGTTGTATGGCCTTGTGTATATAATCCTACTTTACAGCTAGAATTAGTAAAATATCTTATTGATTGTTGGATAGAAAAGTTCAGCGAAAAAATGTTAAATCACGAAAGAATGTTTGAAGAAATCAATGTAAGTATTTGTAAACTAGCACCAATAATAAAAGATGAAAGTTTCATAGAAGAACAAGAATGGAGACTTGTTTCAAGTGCAACAGGAGCAGAAAAAAACATGGCTTTCAGAGAAGGTTTATTTTCTCTCATTCCATATCTAAATTTTAACTTGCGTGACCAGGATTCAAAAGATTGCATAAAAAAAATAGTCGTTGGTCCTTCTCCTCATATTGATTTAGCTATAAATAGCTTGTCGATGTTTTTAAAACAAAACAAACTTCCGAATGTAGAAATAGTAGCATCAAGAATTCCTTATAGGAACTGGAAATAAAATGTATTTAGATAAGCCTAATTTAGTAATTAGAATACAGAATTACAATAGAGTAAGTTTAGGAGCTATTCTTGGTGCTTGTAAACCAGAATTGCTTGATAAGTTTAATATAGTAAAATGGGAAAGCAGTAATATAGAACCAGAAAAAGAACTTGAAAGTCCTCATACTTTGATTGTTTATTCCTTTATGCTGCCACATTTGGTTGAGGTTGGTAATGAAATTAAACATTTAAAAGAAAAATACAAAAATATTACTTCAATATGTGGAGGAGCTCAACCAACTTCTGCACCTCAAGTTTGTTATGATTTAGGTTTTGACCACGTTTCTGTAGGTGAAGGAGAAGAAGCTTTCCCTGTATTTCTTGAAAACTATTTATTAGGCAAGGTTACCCCTGGTATTCATTACGCTTTAAAAGCCCATGTAAATTTAGACTTATATCCTGGCTTTTCAGATATAACGGAATATCTACCTCCAATAGAAATTAGTCGTGGTTGTAAATATGGTTGTATGTTTTGTGGAGTTCCTAGATTGAATAATGGGACTTTGAGACATCGATCATTAGATAGTATAAGAAATATAGTGAAAGAATATTTTAAACGTAAACCTTCACGCAAACGAATTAAATTTTTAGCACCTAACGCTTTTGCTTATGGTTCTGATGGAAGAAGTCCGAATTTAGAAGCTCTTAAAGCCTTATTAGAAATGCTAACAGATGCTGGAGTTCCAGAAATAAATCTAGGAAGTTTTCCTTCTGAAGTAAGACCTGACTTTGTTACAAGAGAAGTTATGGAACTAGTTACTCCTTATTTAAAGAATCCAACTATTGTTATGGGAGTTCAGACTGGCTCTGATCAAATGCTAAAAAAAATGAACCGAGGTCATACTAGAGCACAGGCTATTAATGCCATTTCTTTACTTAGGGAATATGGCTTTATGCCTCATGTTGATTTTATAGTTGGTAACCCTGATGAAACTTTTGATGAACAGGTAGCATTAGTAGATTTTATGGAAGAAATGATAGAAAAATACAAAATAAAAGTTCACATGCATACTTTTACGCCACTTCCCTCAACACCTTGGGAACATAAAGAACAGTCCCCGATAGCAGAACAAGTAAAACAGAGATTAAGAGCGTTAGAAAAGGCTGGAAAACTTGATGGTTGGTGGGAAAACCATATAGGATATTTTAGAACAAATCAATCTTTAGAAGAAGACCAAAAAATAAAAGATGCTAGAAATGAAAAACTCAAATTTTTTACCAAAGTTTCAGGAAGAAAATAGCTGAAATAATCATTTGCAACTGTTTTTTTTACAAAAAAACACAAAAAAGAAATAACTAATCTTAACTAAACTTAAAAACTAAAAAAACTTTTAAAAAAAT
>CAJOQX010000348.1 GCA_905236865.1 Candidatus Rifleibacteriota bacterium | reverse complement strand
TAGAAATCTATAAAATATAATTATTATTCATTCTTCATTGATATGATAAAAAACTTTACTTTTGAATCGCCAACAAAAATAATATTTGGTAAAGGCTCTATTAGTGCATTAAAAAGAGAAATTCCTTTAGAAAAAAGAGTTATGCTTCTTTATGGCTGTTCTAGTCTAAAAACCAATGGAATTTATGACAAAATAATTGAAGCCTTATCAAATAGAAGCGAACTATTTGAATTTTCAGGAATTTCATCTAATCCCGAATACGATTATTTGTTACACTGTGTCGAATTAGTAAAAAAAAATAAAGTAGATTATTTATTAGCTGCTGGTGGTGGGTCTGTTATAGATGCAACAAAATTTATTGCTTTGGCTTCTCTATTTGACGGAGATCCTTGGAAAATAGTAGAAAGTTTTGGTTCTTGTTGTAAAGAAGCTTTACCTTTAGCTACTGTCGTAACTCTTCCTGCAAGCGGTTCTGAAGTAAATAGAGATGCTGTAATTTCAAGACGTTCAAAAAAAGCAAAACTTCCCTTTGGTAATAGGGCTGTTTACCCACAATTTTCTATTCTTGATCCTGAATTAACATTTACATTACCAAAAGAGCAAACAGCAAATGGTATATTAGATACCTTTGTTCATGTATTAGAACAATATCTTACAATTTCTGTAAATGCAAAACTTCAAGACGGATTTGCTGAAAAAATATTATGCACTTTGATTTCAGATGGCTTAATTGCTATAAAAGACCCCAAAAATTATGAAGCTCGTTCTAATTTGATGCTCTCGTCCACTATGGCTATGAACGGTTTTTTAAGAGCTGGAGTATCTATGGACTGGGCAATTCACATGATTAGCCATGAAATAACATCACTTTTTGATATTCCTCATTCTAGAGCATTAGCTATATTGATTGAGCCTTATTTAATCTTCTGCAAAGAAATGAAACATCAAAAGTTGCTTCAATATTCAAAAAATGTTTGGAATATTTATAATGAAAATGAAGCAGAAAGCGTTGAATTAGTAATAAAAAAGACTATTGAGTTTTTTCAAGATTTAGGTTTTAAAACAAAACTATCTGATTATCAAATAAAAGAAAAAGAAGTTAAAATGATAGTCAAACAGCTTATTTCTCATAAAATGATAAAATTAGGAGAAAACAGAAATATAACCCCACAGGTGGTTGAAAAAATGTTGCTAAACTGCTACTGACACAACCAAAACTAATTTGATTTCTTCAACTCTATTAACCTACTTAATGTAAAAGAAGCCACATTGCCCTTAATAGAACCAACTTCTATTTCTACCCACAATGCATGTTTGTTAAAATCTGCTGTTTCTGAGGCATAGTGAGTAAATTGCAGTTTTACAGGGTGTTCTTTTGCAAGCAAGACTGACTTTGAATTTGGATCTGTTCCATCTAATTTACTATCTTCTAATTTTCGATCAACTCCTTCTACCATCGAACTGTACATATAAGTTGTTTTTCTAGGTTCTTTTCCAGGTTCTCTTAACATTCCAAACCACTTTGCATTTTTATCAGAAACATTATTTTTCGGATATTCAAAATACGTTGCTTTAGATAAATCATATTCAATCTGACGCATAAGAATATAGGCTGCTTCCATATTTTCTTGATGACTTAAAGCACTAGATGTACCTTTCATACCAGAACGCATTAAGGTTAATGTACCTACTAAGAGTAAAGAGGCAAGAGCCACACCAATTGTTATTTCTATTAAGGTAAAAGCCTTTCTTGTATTCATCTAGTCACCATACCACTTGTTTCTACGGAATTGCAAACTGATTTTCCTGGTTCTTTCCAAGATATCGTAACAGTAATCAATTTATAAGTTCTAGTCCAACCTGCATCTATTGTTTCTATAGATAGCCTAACATTTTCTATCAAGTCTTTAAAGTTTCCATATCTTTTTTGATCTATATTTAAATCTATTTTATCAAGAGTATCAGGAACTAAAACTAATCCATTTAGCCTTTCCTTTATTTTATCGGTAGTATCTCCTTTTTTATACTCGATGGGTGCACTAGTATCGTCTAAACAAGGACTATCATAAGGAATAACTCCACAGTAATTTAAAATATTAGTAGCATAGTTTCTAGCATATATTTCATTTCTATTATGCAAAGTGTCCTTATTACCTTGAGATAAAAGAGTAAACATCGGTAAAAGAAAAAGTATAATAATAATAGCAGCAATACATATTTCAACTAGCGTGAATGCTTCTTTTCTATTCTTATAAGAACTATACTTTATCATTTTCTATTTAGCTTAGGATTATCTTGTATATGAAACATCAATAATCTTTCTTCTAGTTTACTAGTATCACTCTTTTTCTGATATGGAAGCGCTGAAAGATTAGTATTATAGCTTAGAATCAAACCACGCTTCATATCGTCTAATCCTGATGAATTTATTATTTTTTTCATTACCATATTTCCATTGATTCTTAGTGTGTCCTTTTCTTCTGCACTTCCTTTTAATTTAATCTGACCACCTTTTGCGATCAAAGAGGCATCTATATTTGTAACTCCATCTTTTTCAATTTCAATATTACAATTTTCTGCAAGTGTAATTATTGTTAAATGCTTAGTTTTTGTTATTTCGTAATCTTCATCTGATGGTGCACCACTTTCATCTCGATCAGAGTTAATATTTGATTTTATTGATATGCTACTATTAGATATAATTATTCCACCTTCGCTACTTACAAGCATATTAGCAGGAAAGTTAAAAGGCAAAGTAGCTCCTTCAAAATTACTACTATCTATATATAGCCACCCATTAAGATTTAATACTAATTCTTTTTCTCCACCATCTTTCTCTCGTTCGTTCAAAAAACCCTTACCCTTTAAATACCTAATAAAATCATTTTCAAAATTTAATTCATCTGTGATTAATATATCCGAATCAATTTCAATTCCAGAATCTCCTGAACTAGAGGCTCTTTTTAAAGTCAATGTATAGGCTATTCTAGATCCATCTTTGCCTATTCCTAATTTATTTTCATCAAGAAGCTTATCTAGTTCACCTAAGTTAGCACCAGGATAAATGCTACTATAGTCACCATCTTCTTTATTGTCTAATTTAGGTATCTTTGTATAAAGATTTTCATCTGTTCCTTGTGTGAGTTTATATAGTTTTTCTTCATTACCACCATTATCTATTACGTATTTGTTATAGGGGTCATCTTCTTCATGGTTTATACAAAAATAAAAGCTATTATTATAATTTTGAGATCTTACCATAGATGAAAATTTAGTTAAATATTCATCATACTCTAATTTACTTCCTTTTATTTCTTTATATTTATCAGTAAATTCAACTAAATCATCATCATAATCTTCTCCTTCGGTAATATCGTCAGGAGCTTCATCTGTACTATGATTATATTCATAAAGAGATTTTTCTTTGTATGTTGAACTATCTGGATAATAGTTTAATTCTTGAGGATCTGTATCGTCCTCTGGAATTTTAAATATTCTTTCTGAAATATATTTTTCGTCAACAAATCCTAATACTAGAGTCGGAGATTTGCCATAGCCGTCTGTCCCATAAAGTCTAAAAATAGAACTGTTACTTGCTATATCTCCATATTCATCAGCATCTGTTTTTTCCCATACGCTTGGATAGAATCTAAAATCATTTTCTCCATAAGTGCTATAATCAGTAGTATCAGTACAAAAACCTATTGTACCTTCAAGAATTGCTCCTATTTGAGGGTTAGATGAGTTTCCAAGCCAAGATAATGTTCTATGGTAAACAGGGGATCCATCATCATCTTCTTCCCAAAAAGAGCGAAATCCTTCGCCAAAGAGCCCCTTGTCTTCAGGTGTTGCTTTACTATTATCATCATTTTCTTCTGTTTCTTCAGCCCCAAAATTTCCATAAGCTATTCGTAATTTTATTGGTTTCTTTTTACTATTACCCAAAAAAACCAACCCTCTGTCAGAGGTTATAAGACTATTATATGTTGCAAATTTTTCAAAGTCCAAAAATTTATCACTATGATTTTTTAATACCCAAGGTTTATAATCAAAACTATTTAAATTGCCATCATCTTTTGTTTTTACAACATTGAACTTCTCAAAATCATCACCCATATCTAGAGTATCATCAATATAAAGATTAAACTTAGACAAAACAGGTAAAATATTAGCAACAACTTTTACTTCAGAAACATAATCATATATTTCTGTTTTTATATTTTTATTCCCTTTTGCATCTTTTTCTGGTAATCCTGGAGGAAGATAAGAAATTTCCATTCGTATATGAATTACCCCTGTTTTTTCACGTGTATATGGTTTGTTTTCTGTCTCACCCACAGGTATACCGCTAAATTCGTCTTTTTTTATTTCCCAGAAAAGTTTTTCTATTTCTAATTTTTTTACACTAGATTTATCTTTTACGGTATCTAAAATACTTTTTCCTGTATTTAAATTTTTAACATCACTATTTAATCTGTCTTTTAAATCTTCTTTTTTACCACTATCGACTAATTCATCTAAAGGTTTTGAAAGATAATCAATCAAATCACCAGGATTTTCTTTTAAATAATTAATTGATAAAATAGCAAGAGAATTTGCAATATCTTGTACATAAAGTGAATCGCTTACTCTTTTAGTAGTGTTCATTCGGCTAGTTGTAGTTTTTACAAGAAACCCTAATGTCACTATCAATGCTCCAAGTACCCCGACAGTAACTAATACCACATTACCTTTTTTAGATTTAATCATAATTACTTACTCAAGCTCTAATTTTTACTGATTTTTCTTATCAGAATTATCATTCTTTACATTTTTATTTACTTTACATTTAGTTGCCGAAATATTCTTGTTCGCTTTTTTCTTCTTTTTATTTTTACCATTATTAGATTTAACACTAAGCAATCTTGTAATGCTATCTCCATAATATGTTACTTTTATGAATTTCTTCTTTACCCAGCCTTTTGTCTGATTTGCCTCTATTTTATACCATTTGCCTTCTTCTTTTAAAATATCAACTTTAGTGCCTATTTTTAATTTGCACAATACTTCACTTTTTGTATTTGTTTTTTTCCTAACTTTTAAAGATTTCTTAACTTTATCATTAACTTCACCTTTTTTAGGGGTCGTTTCAGCAAATATATTTACACTCGATATAAAAACAATGAATAAAGACAAAACAAAAACTAAGTATTTTTTCATAATAATAATTCCTTTTGAAAAAAAATAAACCCATCATTTATTATATCATAAATTTTCAAAATTCCTAATAGAATAAAAAAATAACAAAAAGAGCTAGAATAACAATTCTAGCTCTTTCCGTTTTTTCTGTTATATTTTTTAAGGAGTTTTATTGGAAGAAAGTATTTAAACCTAAAACTAATCTATAGTTATAACCATAACGCTGGTCATTAGTAATAGCTATTGGAACGGCAACTTCAAAAGAAAAGTTTTCTGTCGGACTATATCTGATTCCTGGAATAACATCAACTTTATTTCCTTCAGCACCCCAATCTTCACCAGCAATTTCCGCCATTACTGTAACATTATGGGTATGTGGATATTCAATACCTATATTATAGAAAAACTTATCTGCTAAACCATTAGGATAAAACTGAGTATTTGGATCTCCTGTCATAGTATAGCCAAGATTCAAATGAGCCACAACCTTTTCAAAATTCTTACTGAAAGCAGTAAAAATAGTAAAGTCTGTTTCTCCTGTTCCTAAACCTTTATCATCACTACCTGTAGGAAATTTAAAACCAATACCAACAGCCCCTCTAGTCTGATAAGTCGGATTATCAAAAACTTTATATTTAAAACCTAAAGTAGAATCTCCACAACCTGATTCTGAAATGTCGTTTTTCCACAAAATTCTTGATTTAATTGTATAATCAACTATAGGAATAGTATAAACCATTTCCAAATCATCAGTTAAAGCATAGTTAAAATAAAGCGGAATAGTCAGCATATCTCCACTTTCATTATTGGAAAGGGTACGGTCATAAACTCTATCGATTTCAAACCAACTTGAATGAAAACCTAACTTAAATGACCCTGCTTTGCTAACATCTGCAGAAATAGTTTCTACTAATCCTGTAAAACCACCCATATTGCAAGCTAAAACTCTAGTAACACTTTCTTCAACTGGTACAGTCATCATTGTATCTGAATATAAAGGAGGTAAAGCTGTTCTTGATGGTACAGGAAGTGTTGTTACTGGTGGCAAAGACACAGAATCTTGTGAGTATATCTCATTACTCTTACTTTTGCTTTTAACAACTGGAGCATTAGACGTATTTTTGCCACTTATTGATGGCAAACTACCCCCTGATTCACTTGTTATTATTGGCGGTAATGAATCTGCATCTGCTGAAATCGAATAACCGTTTTCTTGTACCCCATAGCCTTCGTTTCGTCCTCCATAAGCAGCACTTTGAGCTGTTTTAGAAAAACCATATTGCTGTAGTTGCTGCGTTGAACCAGCGTTATAGCTCTGAGCGTAAACCATTGAGCTAATTAATAAAGCAGCAACAGCAGCGGCTATTGTGGTATTTTTTTTCATACCAGACTCCTTTGACTAACGAGAAAAGCTTAAAGTAAGCGTCAAAACGCTAAACTTTTAAGGGTGTAGAAACACCACTCGACTTTTCGGCAGGAGTCTGAAAATCTTTAACTATTTTTTATTAAATTTATTTTAATTTTCTTGCCACCCTTTAAAGGCTTTTTTTCAGCTTTCAAAGTCTTAGCTTTTTTTACAGCTTTTTTGGGAAGGCTCTTGAAGATAAATTTAAGTTTATTTTCATCTTTATTTTTGCTAAGAGTGACACTACCACCGTGCAAGAGTTTACCAAAGAGTATTTCTTCTGCTAGAGCGTCTTTGATTTCTTTGTGAATAACTCTAGCAAGAGGTCTCGCACCATTTACAGGGTCATAGCCTTTTTCTGCGAGCCAGCTTCTACCTTCCTCATCAAGCTGAATATTAATTTTTCTTTCGGCAAGTTGTGCATTAAGTTCGTTAATAAACTTGTCAACAACCATTCTGATATTTTCAGCAGATAATGGAGAAAAGTTGATTATACCGTCAAGACGGTTTCTAAATTCAGGTGAAAACAGCTTTTCAATGGCTTCTTTGCCTTTCCATTCAGCATCTTTTGCGTTTTTAGAAAAGCCTATGGAACCTTTTGCCATTTCTCTAGCACCAGCGTTAGAGGTCATAATCAATATTATATTATGGAAATCTGCCTTTTTGCCTGTATTGTCAGTAAGAATACCATAATCCATTATTTGAAGCAGAATATTGAAAACATCGGGGTGAGCCTTTTC
>CAJOQX010000347.1 GCA_905236865.1 Candidatus Rifleibacteriota bacterium | reverse complement strand
CCAAAGCTTGGCTACATCACGTTCCTGTTTATGATATTTTCTGCCTGTTTTAAATGTGGATACAGGTGACATCTCTTGAAGGTCATCTTCTTTAACAACCCTCTTGCCTTTGAATACAAACCCATTAACAATGTCTGCAAAGACATCGTTATAAGCTTCAAGAGTTTTTTCTGCTATATCTTTCTGCCCCATTCAAGTGTACTCCCTATGGCTTAATTATAAGATTTAGGAGGTTATGTTGCAAGAAGATAATTTGAAACAAATATAGACGGTAATGATTATGATCTTTTTGGAAAATATACAGAACCCGATGATGATGATTATGATGATAATCCATTTGATCTTTTTGGGAAAAGTACAGGACTACATGCTGACTGGACAAGACATCCTGATGTTACTAATTCTGTATCTGTCGATGTTGGTAAAGGAGACTATGATGCAATTGGTCGTGCTTTTGATGAAATAAAATCTTGGTTTGGTGGAGATAAAAGCAATAAAAGGAATAAAAAATAATATATAAGTAAACGGCATAAGCGTTGAGTATTATCTTATAGACGAGCTGCATCCAGAGAAAAACAAGAAGAATGCTCTGGAAGATGGCATTTTTAATTGTGTTGCTGCTTTGATACAGATAGAAAGAACCAAGGGTGCAGAAAATCTGACAGATGTTCTCAAAGAAATAGCCAAGAAGCTTGATACAAAAGAGAAACTACAAAATTTTAAAACTCTTATCAGGTTTATAAGACGTTTCCTGTCTACTAGGTTTAACCAAGATGTAAAAGAATTTTATAATATGGAGGAAGCTATAGCCATGACTTACGATTTTGCTGAAATTGAAAAAAAAAGGTGAAGAAAAAGGTAAAATAGAAATTCTTGTTCAAATGATTAAAAATGGGTTCATTAATATACAGCAAGCAGCAAAACAATTAGATATGTCTACAAATAAATTTCAAACCTTAGCTTCCGAATATGGGTTAATGTAATAAACCCTTTATATAGAGCTATAACTTCCATTGGCTTTCCTATAAAAATACTGTATTCAACTTAACTTATTTATATAGATGGTAATGTTTTTACTTTTTTCTCTCTCTTGACTATAGGAGTCTTTAGTAATCCGTCAGATTTGCCAAGAACTGCTCTGATACTAGATTTGTCTACCTCGGTAAACCCTAGTAGCTAAAATAGAAAAAGCGGCAAACGGGGCTCGAACCCGCGACCCTCAGCTTGGGAAGCTGATGCTCTACCAACTGAGCTATTGCCGCAACTTGGTAAGGATAATATATCAAACTTAACATAAAATTTCAAGAGGTATAAAAAACAGCAGAGCAAACTCATTAAAAAAACAGTTCAATCAGTTTTCTTTTTGGCTTGAAGTAAGTGATTTTTGAAAGTATAATATTCCTATGAAAAAATACTTTTGTTTACTATTATTATTATTGGGAATAAGCGATTACATTGTTAACGCAGCAAATGAGCCGTATTCTCCTGAAGATTTCATTCCTGCTTCTGATACTTTTTTTATAAAAAAAGAGAAGCCAGAATCAGTAATTTTAGCTGATACTCTCACTGCAAAAGATGGTATTGCTGTGTTAGAAGGACGTGTTAAAGCAACTCGTTTTAATGATATTTTAACTTGCAATAAAGCAACTCTTTCTAACAAACCACAATGGATTCATGCAACTATCAGACCTAATTTTCACAGAAAAGAAAGTATTATGGAAACAAAGGTATTAAGAGAAACAAATATTTCTGCAAAAAATATTTATATCAATAAAGATGATGGTTTTCTTAATGCTTCTGATTCTGTTGTTGTAAGCATAGATGAAACGACCTGGGATCTTGCTACTCATACAAGAGTTATGATTACATCAGATGATTTAATAGGCAAAGAAGATAGTGAAAGATTGATTTTTTCTGGAAATGTTAAAATTTATGAGCCAGAAGGTGAAAATCCTAGCGATGGAAAAGGCAACAGATTGGATTATTTAAGAAAACGTTCTTTAGTTGTTTTGAGTAGTTCTACAGGTGATGCCTATATAAACACTTGGGAATTAAATCCAGAAACAAACCAAAAGGAAAAACGCACATTAAAAGGTAAGCGTGTAATATATAATACTCTAACCAAAGAAGGTATTTCAGAATAAGACTCTTTTGTCGTTTTTATTTGCAACAAATAAGATTAGTTGTATCATGGCAAACGCGAACTTTTTTATTAATCAATATCTGCAAACCCATCATTGCGAGAGGCTGTGCTATAACTCGTAATTTGATGAAAAATCAGTGTTTATTTGTTTTTAGCCTACCCATTGTCATAAACGTATAGCTTTCAGGGCTAAAGCCCATACGCTATACTTTTTATGACGAATGTGTAGGCAATTAGCACAATCATATTTGGACTTAAAAATTAGTTTTCGCACAGCCTCTGCGAGAGACTGTGCGAAAACTATTATTTACTTAGTCATTAATAAAAAAAAAGTACTTTTAACAATTTTTTTTCAAATACCTATTGCTATTTTTTTCTTTTTTAAGCATAATAATCAATCATTGACTACCAAAAGGAGATATATAAATGAAATTCGTATGTTCTATTTGCGGTTATGTGCATGAAGGTTCTGAACCTCCAGCAGAATGTCCTATTTGTAAAGCTAAAGCTGATAAATTCAATAAAATGGCTGATGAAAAAGCTTATGCAGACGAACATAGAGTTGGTTCTGCAAAAGGTCTTGATGCAGAAGTTGTCGAAGGTTTAAGATCTAATTTCAATGGCGAATGTGCTGAAGTAGGTATGTATCTCGCTATGAGTCGTCAAGCTGATAGAGAAGGTTATCCTGAAATAGCTGAAGCTTTCAGACGCTATGCTTTTGAAGAAGCTGATCACGCATCAAGATTTGCCGAACTTCTTGGAGAAGTTCTTACTGATTCTACCGAAAAGAATGTTGCTATGAGGGCAGATGCTGAATTTGGTGCTTGCGATGGAAAATTAAAGCTTGCTAAACGTGCTAAAGAACTTGGTTATGACGCAATTCACGATACAGTTCACGAAATGTGCAAAGACGAAGCTCGTCACGGTAAAGGTTTTGACGGACTTTTAAAGAGATATTTCAAGAAATAAATAGCTTATTAAAAAAAACCAGCTTACAAAAGCTGGTTTTTTTATATGTTATTTAAGAATATAAATACAAGATAAACAATGTTGTAATCTAAGCTGTCATTATTAGCCATCTTTAAATGGCGTAGCAATCCGATTTAATTTTATAGTTAGTTTAAAGGGGAATAAGTAAATTATGGATTTAAGTGCAATGTATAAAATAAGCTACGGACTTTTTGTTTTATCAGCTAAAAATAGCACAAAACAGAACGGATGTATCGTAAATACGGTAATGCAAGTTACTACAACTCCAAATAGAATTGTTGTTGCTGTAAATAAAAATAATTTCACTCATGATATGATTGTAGAAAGTAAAGAATTTAATGTATCTATGCTATCAACTTCTGTTCCTTTTGAAGTTTTTAAACATTTCGGTTTTCAAAGTGGAAAAAATGTGGATAAATTTGCTAATTATGAACATAAAGTTGCTTCAAATGGAATTGCTTATTTAGACAAAAACACAACAGCTTACCTAAGTGCAAAAGTAGTAAGCATTACTGACTTAGGAACTCATTCATTATTCTTGGCAGATATTACAGAATGTGAAAAATTAAATGATGAAGATTCTGTAACTTATGATTATTACCAAAAAAATATCAAACCAAAACCAACAACCAAACCTAAAAAGACTATTTGGCGTTGCAAAATATGCGGTTATGAATATGAAGGTGAAGAATTGCCAGCAGATTTTATTTGCCCACTTTGTAAACACCCTGCAAGCGACTTTGAAAAAATTGAAGCATAGGGAACAAGTTTACCCAATTACATCTAGCACCAAACCACGTATATCATCTAAACTTGAAAGCAAATCTAATGCTTTATCTTTTGTAAAAGCTTCTTGGGTAAGTGAATCTGCTTGCCCATCAGCTTTTTCTACAAGTTGGTAAACTCTTTGTTCTCCATCTCTACTAGCACCAAATTCTTCTTTTAATGATAAAAATTCTTCTCTAATTTTGTTTAGAAAATATTTAACAGATTCTCTATAGCTGTTCAAAGAGTTTTCTTGAGGTGAATGAAGAAAATCTTCGCCTCTTTGTCTAACTATTTCTAGCAATTCCTGCATACTTCCGTCGAAGTTTTCAAGGCGTGTTGTTCTCATCACAGATTGAAAAGAATTGTTAGAATCTACACCACCTGTAGTTGAATTTGTTTGAAAAGATCTTACCCCTGTATTTGAAGTATTATTTACACTTGAATTATCTATTTTTACTGCCATTTATTTGTCTCCTGCATTTTTTTAATCGATAAAATGGTATACTGTTTATCTTAAGCTATGTCAATATTAATCAGTATCTGAAATCCATAAATTTTTTTACCAATAATGATAGTTCGCTTGTTCGACATATTTCTCCTCTTGCGACCTAAAGAACTCAACAACTAACTTTTAAAAATGTTGCTTTACCATGAATCTTAAATGTTACAGAATTTGCAGGTACAAAAACGCAATCGCCTTTAAAAAACATTAACATATTATTAGGTTCGTATAAGATAATTCCACAACCACTAACACATAAAAAAACTTCAAAAGAATTTTGTGTTGAAGCTGTTTCGTAAAGAATTCTTGTGCGTTCCGTATTAATCAACAACCTTTCAACTTGAAAATATTTACATCTGCATAATAATTCGGAAGCACAACCTTTTTTATATTTCAAAACTCTCATCGGTTGTTTAGGAATATCTGATACTGTTAAGTTAGCAATTTCAAGAGCCTTATCGATATGAAGTTCTCTTGTAACGCCATTTTTATCAACTCTTCCATAATCATACAATCTATATGTTATATTAGAGTTTTGCTGGATTTCCGCCAATAAAACACCTTTGCCAATAGCGTGAATTGTTCCAGGATTCACAAAAAACACATCATTCTTTTTTGCTGGAATTTTCTGCAAATATTTATCTATATTTTGCTCTGAAATGCATTTAAGAAACTGTTCCTTAGTCAAATTATGATTCAAACCATAAATAAGATTTGAATTTTTATAAGCGTCAAGAATATACCAAAACTCCATTTTCCCATTTTTAGCTTGTTCAAGTTTTTTAGCTTGTTCATCATCAGGGTGAACTTGAACAGAAAGATTTTGATGAGCATCAATCAGCTTTATCAATATTGGCAAATCATTTAACCCTTTTAATTTTTCCCCTAAAATATATGGATTTTTAGATATTACTTCTGAAAGACTTAAATCTTTATATACTCCGCTTCCAACAACACTTTCACCATCAGGGTGGGTTGAACATTCCCAAGTTTCTGCTAAGTTTTCCGTTTCTATATTTTTGGAAAAATCATCATTGAGTCTTGTTCCACCCCATAATTTTTCTATTCCAGCGGGCTTTAGCAAAAAGGGGTCATTTTTCAAGTCTAAAAGTTTGTTTGTCATCTGCTGAAATATCTTTCCCTAACTGAACTTCGATTAATTGCAACTCTGTTTCTGCAATAACCGTATGTCTACAACCAGCTTCAATAGTAATAATATCGCCAGCTTTTATAGGCTGTTCCATACCGTCAACGATTGTTTTTCCTTTTCCTAAAATTGCAACCCACACTTCGTTACGTTTTTGGTGACTATGATAATTCATAGAAGTTCCAGCATTTAACGTAATCTTTATTGTCATACTTTCAGGAGTAATGTCTATAACTTTATAACTGCCCCATGATTTTTCTGCAAACATTGTAGGTTGTATTATTCTTTCTACATAAGGCTTTATAAAGCTAGATTCACCTTTGTCTGAAATCAAAATACCATCAGGACCAGCAGAAATAACAACATTTTCTAATCCCATTGCAAGCATTGGAATATTAGTTTCGTTTATAATGTGAACATTAGAACAGTTGCTACCTAGCATGGCTTTTCCTATTATATGTTCTTCCATTGCTTCCGTTAGAGTGTTCCAAGTTCCCAAATCCTTCCACTTCCCGCTGAATCTCATTACTTGAATTTTTTGCTCTTTTTCAACCACAGCATAATCAAAGCTTATTTTGTTTAAAGTTTCATATTTTGCGAAAAGGTCGTAATAATCTTTAAAATCTATAAGCTCATGAGCTTTACCAAGAACATATTTTAATTTATAAGCGAACACACCACCATTCCAAAGAGCTCCTTGTTTAATATAGCTCATAGCTTTTTCTATTTTTGGTTTTTCTTTAAACATTGATACTTCGCTAGTATCTTTTTTGTCTACTGGAACAATATAACCATATTTTTCGCTAGGATAAGTAGGTTCAATACCCATTAGAACTAAATTAGCATCATCTTTTTCGGCCTGTTTACAGAGCTTGTTCAATGCTTCAAAATAATCATCGTCTACATAAGGGTCTACTGGACAAACAACGACAGCTTCGTTTAAATCAACATTTTTAACATCATGCAAATAAGCTGTAGCTAGAGCAATAGCAGGGAAAGTATCTTTTCTGCAAGGTTCAATCGATATATTTACTTCTGAGCCAAGCTGATTATTTATAGCTGAAACTTGATTTTTGGAAGTTGCTATAGTTACTATAGCATCAGAATCAACTCTTTTTATAGCACTATAAACACGTTGAAGCATTGATTCATAAGAACCATCAGATTTTTTAAATAGTTTTAAAAACTGTTTAGAACGAATATCATTCGATAAAGGCCAAAGACGTTTTCCAGAACCACCAGATAAAAGTATTATATTCATGATTGTTAAGTAAGATATAAGATTTAAGATTTAAGATTTAAGATATTAGATATAAGATATAAGATAATAATTATAAGATTCTTTTAACAATTATATCAATAACAACCACAAAAACCAAATACAATAAAAATTAACACAGGACAAACGCAAACTTTTTTTGTTTTTAATCAGTGTTGTAGCAATTCATCATTGCGAGAGTCTGTGCTAAAACTAGATTTTGACTCCATAATTAGCTTATCCTAATTATTTTAAAATCCCCCTTAGTCCCCCTTTACGAAAGGGGGCAAGGCCATTACT
>CAJOQX010000346.1 GCA_905236865.1 Candidatus Rifleibacteriota bacterium | reverse complement strand
GGTGATTTTTGTCTGACCAGAATCACTATGGTAAAAAACGATGTCGGCAAACTTGCCTGTGGTGTCAACAGTCTTGCTCTCAACAACAACGTTGCCAGCGATGCTGTCAATTAGAAGCGAGTTACCTCCAGTATGACATCCGAAGAAAACAACAAGAATCATTGCTAAAAAAACGAAACCCAATGTTTTTTTCATGATTCTACCTTCCTATTTATATAACTCTCAGCTCTTATCTCTCAACTCTCAATTTCAATTTTCAAAGGCATATATTATATATTATTAAACTTTTTTCAATTAATCAATATAATAGAATCATTTTTATAAAATAAAGAAAAAATACTACTAATGACTTTCCTAAATTGGATAATTTTTGATGAGGTAGCCATCCTGTTTAGATATTGTTATTCCCTCTTCACTAAAAAAATAAAAAGGCTAGATTCTAATGAATCTAGCCTTTTTGAAGCTAACTTATTGAGCCTCTACATTAAGCATAAATGACTCAGAATGAGAGTTAAACTCAGGCGCATACATACACATTATTTCAGCTATTCCTGTCTGATATTCGCCAGCAAGCTGGACGCGAACTTCGTATTCGAATACGAATGTGCCTTTTGGTAAATAATCAATATAGAAGTGAGATGCGCTATCTTTAGTAGCCTCATAATAGCCAAAACCGTCCTGCCATTTATATCTTGAAATAACATTAACTGGTTCCATACCACTACCACGTTGATCTTTGAGGTGAACGAATTCAAGATTACGATCGGTGCGAAGTTCAATTCGAACAACAACCAAATCGCCTACTCTAAGTTTACCGTTTTCTACAGGTGTAATAACTGGTCCTTTTTCGGTATTTGTCTTAACAAAAAGGGTCTTTTTAAGTTTAAGATTATTTTCAAAAGGTGTTACTTTAGACATATCTTCGATATATTGCCAGTGAACAGCACCCCAAGCAACGCCTTTGTCTTCCTTCTTGACTTGAATGTTACCCATTTCTGGTTTTACATCGCCACCATAATATATTTTTTGATAGTAACCAGTACCTGCTTCAACCTTTTCTGGTTTAACTTCTTTATTATTCAAAGAAATAGTAACAATTTTGTCTGATGCTAGAAGATCAGCTCCTCTAAGAATTAAAGCATAGATTGCGTCAGCCGTTGATTTGGTAGTTTTCCAACAGGTAGTTTGTTTTTGTTTTAAAAGCCAGACTTTACAGTCTTCAACAGCTTCTTCATCCTTGGTTACTTCACTGAACATTTCTATCATCATAGCTTGAGTTTCAATATCAGCTCTATTCCAAGAGAAACCTGTTTCGTTTTCACGCCAGAAGCGTCCCATTTCTTCGTTTGTTACACTTCTTTCTTTAATACTCTTAACTATATCTTTAGGAGTTGATTTATCTCCAAAACGCTGTAAAGCAAGAGCAATATGAGCTTGGCTCATTCTATAACCTAAACTTAACCAATGTTTCTTTGCTTGATTAATAAAGAAATCAACAGCAACTCTGCTTGCGCTAGGTATTGGTCTTTCTTTCAAGAAGAACGAACGACCATACAAATAGAAGGCTATTGTAGAATTTAGATGATTATGATTTTTATAATCTTTATCGTCTTTTATAATTCTTTCATAGTATTTGACTATTTCTTCATCCATGAAGTCAGCACAACGCAAAGCAGTAACCAAATCGATATCAACTCCAAGATGTTTTAACCGACCAAAACCTGTCATAATATAGAGGGTGATGAATGAATTTCCATGACCGCCTGGGAACCATGGGAAAGACCCATCTCCAAGTTGCATATTATTAAGTTTTTTAGTTGCAGCTTCAATTTCTCGTTCTAATCGTGCTTCTTCAAAGAGTACACCAATATGATGTTTTTGTTCGTTTTCATTCTTAGCATCTAGAACCCAGGGAGTTTCCTGCAAAGCTACAGATTTAAGATGCTGATTCTTTTCAAGATTAGACATCAAAGCTGTGCCTTTATTATAGAGTTCGTCTTTTGCCCAAATATCAAATACTCTTCTTATTTTTGGATCAGATTTAGCTATATGGGAAGCTAACTTATTAGCATAAATTCTATTGAATGTCTGTTCTGAACATTCATGTGGAAACTCGATTAGGTAAGGCAATGCTTGAATTGCATACCAAGCTGGATTTGAAGTCATTTCAACAGTCAAAGCTTTTTGTTCAAGAGATTTTGATTCGCCAGACTTCAAAAGTTTTTCAAATTTGAAATTTTTAGTTTCTGGACCTCTAACTGGAAGAGGCAATGATTCGGTAACTAGTAATCTAGAAGAGAGAATTGGCAACAAACCTTCTTCGCCATCTGAATGGGTATTTGTAGCTCCAACAGCTTTATATCTTACAAAACCAGGTTTATATGGAACATCTAATATCCAACTGAAACCTTTTGACTGTTTTGCAGGTATAGTGAAGCTCTTCTTGTTTTCGTTATTCTTAAATTCTGCATTTCTGCTTTCATCAGATATAGCGTCTAATAATTCGAGAGCTACAGAACCTGTTTGTTCTTTATCACTAAGATTAGTTACTTTTACAGTAAAGGCTATTTTATCGCCTTCTCTTAGGAATCTTGGGGCATTTGGTTGAATCATCAATTCTTTCTGCGTAATAACTTCTTGTGTTATTGAACCAGATTGAAGCTTAGTTCCATGAGCATATCCCATAAATTTCCAAGTTGTAAGAGCTTCAGGCATTTCAAAATCTATTGAAACAATACCTTCTTCATTGACAGTTAATTGAGGCATAAAGAAAGCTGTTTCATTAAGATTAGTTCTAGCTTTTACTTTAGATAAATCGACCTCTTCGTTAGAATTTTCTTTTTCAACTTCATTAGAAGAATTTTCGCTATTACTAGGTTCTTCTGCTACCGCACCATCATTACATACTTCTTCGCATAGCATTGAATCTTCACTGATGGAAGCACTTTTCATCACTGCTCGTGGAGCGGCGTTTTTCATTAACATTCTTCCGCCCATAGCTTTTGTCTTAAACATAACCATGCCATCCACATCAAAGTTTCGATAGCCATAACCATAGTAATCGGTAACTATATCGCTTGGGAATGATGGAAATCTTATTGACGGAACAGAAGCATAATCTTTATTAAAAGCGACTTTCCAACTATCTAAACTCTTTTTAGTGTTGGAAAAAGTATTTCTAACATAATCATAATCGCTATAGAAAACATAAATATAAGGCCAAGAATGTCTTGCATAAGCATCTAGGCTTGCATCATACATAGATGCGAGCATTTCAATACCTTTCATTTCAGCATCTTCACCAGATATTTCTATTTTCCAACTTTCCTTAGAACCTGGTTCCATTTTTGAATTAAAATGAACAAGTTTAAGTTTTAAATCTTTATTAGACCAAGGAACACCTACATGATAAGATTCTCCATAATAACGGTTGTCTTTTACCTGAAAAACCTTAACGTAAAAACCGCCACGCATAGCTTCCGTTATTGGAAATGTAATAAAAACCTTATTTTTACTAGAATCTGTCCAAAAAGATTTTAATATTCGATTTCTATGAACAATTTCAATATAAGCAGGTCCTTGATCGTAACCAGTTGCCCAAAAAGCTTTTAAAGTATCGCCAGGTTTATGATTGCTAGTAACTAATTCAAAGAAAAATGGAAGTTTTATAGACATTTTACTTGAACTATAAGATATAGCAATAACATCATTCTGAACTTTTACTTCTTTGCCAAACCTATCTTCGCTTTCGGCTTTTATTCTATAAATACCTTCAGGAAGTCTGATTTTCTTTGAATATTTGCCATTTTCATCTGTAGCAAATTTTTCTTCTAAAATTAATTTTCCTTCCTTCATCTTTCTTATAGCACTTCTATTGTCTGAAACACCAGAAATACCATAATCAAAACGTTCAGGTGATTTTGGCTGTTCTAATTCATAAATTCTGACTTTTCCTTCTGATTTAATATCTTCACCGTCATGGGTGCAACTATTTATGGAAAAATTCAAATCTTTATCGCAGTCAAATTTGTTGCTAGCTCCTATATGCAATTCCATTGCTGTATAGCCGACTCTAACAATAGTAGAACCGCTTCTTGTTTCGCCTGTATTATCGGTTATATCTGCTGAAATAGAATAATTGAAAACAGGATCTAAATCTTTATCAACACTTCTATCTGGTTTAGCTACAAAACTGATTTCAAATTCGCCTTTTTCATCAGTTTTTACAGTTCCATGGGATATTTCTTGATCAGTTTCACTAGAATTAATCCACCAACACCAATAAGGATAAACAACCATTCGTCTAACTCTGAATTTTACTTCAGCGTTATCTATAGCTGCACCAGTATAAGCCATAGCATGACCTTTGAGCTTTACAGTCTGTCCTAGTTGATACCCTTCTTTTGGAGCATCTATGCTTACCTTAAACTTAGGTCTTTTATATTCTTCAACTTTTATTCTAGCTGTAGAACCTATATCGCAAGAAATGGAATATTCCCCTGTCAGTCTGTCAGTAGGAGCAATAAAAGTTCCTGTAACAGAACCAAATTCATTTGTTGTTAAAGAAAGTTCTTTTACTACTGTTCTATTTGGATCACGGAATCTTAAATCTATTTTTTTATTCTTGCAAACGTAGTAGTCATTTGTTTCTTTGTTATATCTAAAGGAAATAGCTTTAAAATAAACAGTTTGTCCTGGTCTATATATTGCTCTATCAGTAAAGATATAAACATTGTCATGTAAAACATCTTTTCCATTACTACTTTTATACCAAGAAACGTCAGAATAAACTTTATCATCTTTATATTTACAGAAAAGTAACAACTGACTATCTGGTGTGGAAAAATCTGCTATACCTTCTTTGTTTGATGTAGCATTGGCAAATTGCAAATACTTTCTATCATTGTAACTATTTTTGTAAAGCTTAATTTCTGCCCCTTCTATAGGTTTGCCACTAATAGCATCTACTACAAAAACCTGATTTTTATCTTTTGTGTTTGAACTTCTTGTTACAATTGCCAAATCACTAATTTGAATTGCAGCTATGTGGATTGCGTTGTTGTCATACTTGAATTCTGGTTTAGTAGAACCTACAAGCCAATAAAAACCTTTTCCAACTTTTGGCAATTCAACAATTTTGTTTTGAACTTTATAATCTTTTCCTGGATCTAATTCAAAATCAAAAGAATAGTCAGGAGCAGTTTCAAGTATTTTTTCTACATCAGCTCTATTATAGGAATCACCACTTCTTGAATAAGAATTAAGAAAATCCTTTTCTTGACGTCTGATTAAACGAAAATAAGCGTGATTTAAATTTCTAAACCCTATACTAATTTTATTGTTATTAGAAGTTATTATTTTTTCTGTATTATAATAAATATTTGGGTATTTAATATCTTCTATAAGGTTAAAAGCTTTCTTGCCACCAAAACTTTTAGGCCATTTCTGATAAGCCTTTTCGGCATAATCTATCGCTTTAACATAATCACCTTTATTATAATATTCTTTTGCAACATAATATATTGCTGTAGCAGTATATTCGTTATCAGGATAATCTTGAATGATTTTCTTTAAAGCATTTTGATACTTTTCACTTTTATCAGGACCTAACGCAACATCGTCAGCCCATTCCAACCTTTGTATGTCATTATATATAAGAGCTTTTGTGTTATTTGTTGCTTTATTCAAAGATAAAAGTCTTTGAAATAGTTTTAAGGCTTTGTAGTTACTCGAATCGGTATCTAGAGTTTCTGGTTTCCAATTAATAAACTCATCTACAGAGTCAAAAACCTTTGAATCAGCGTCTATTTCAAAAGCATTTTGTGGTTTAGCTGTGCTTTGGTCATCATTGCAATAAAATTCTAAAGCTTCATGAACAAAAAATTCAAACAGATTGCTTCTTAGTTCTACTGGCTGATTTCCTGAATACAAAAAACCATCAAATTTACTTATTGGAATCTTTGATAATTCTTCTTCATTTTCTAAAACAGAATCATAAAGCTTACCAATATGATTGAATAAACGAGGTAAATCCCATGTCTTAAAATCTTTTAAATCTGCATTGTCTGATGTTTTTGATCGTCTAATAAATCTATAGCGGTTTCTTTCATAATAGTTATAATACCACTTTGCCAATACAATTTTAAGCATAGGTTGAATCTGCTTATCAGATGTTTCAATAGCCTGTTCAAACCTAACAATACGTTCTTCTGGTAAATTACCTTGAATTATGCCTTCTGTGACAATTTTTTTAGTAACAGCTTTTATTGCTTGTGCATAATCATTTTCTTTTACTGCTTTTTCATATATTGGCTCAATTTCTTTTAATGCAGTTTGAGGAAGTCCCTTTTTTTCTGCATCTTCGACTTTTTTCCATAAATCCTCAAAACTTTGTCCAAATAAATTTAATGGGAAAATAGTCATTATTAGCACCACCATTAATAATTTTTTTATTTTCATATTAAATATCCTTAATAGAGTTTTCTGTTAATCTATTTGCTCAATTTTAATCCTTACTTTTGTCTTCAGGAATTGTAATGTCAATTTCTGTAACTGGTCCGTTGTTCAAACTTTCAATTGGTTCATCAAATAAAGCCTTGTCACCGCATATAATTATTCTCATTTTGTCTGGTTTCAAATACTTATTTGCAGCAGCTTTCACATCGGCAGCAGTTGTTTTTTCAACAGCCTCTTTTTGTTTTTGCAAGAAATCATAAGGCAATCCAAACAAATCATAAGTCAACATTCTTCCAACTATTTTTTCTTTGGAATCAAAATTGAAAACAAATCTATTTAAATAAGGCTTTTTACCTCTATCGAGTTCTTCATCACTAACTTCATCTTTTTGGAATTTCTTGATTTCGTCAATTAACATTTTTGTAGCTTTAATAGCAGAGCTACAATTTGTGCTAGTAAAATTGACATACATTCCAGCATAAGAAAAATTAGAATCATAAGCCCCATAAACATTATAGCAAAGGCCTGATTTGGATCTAATCTGATTAAAGAATCTGCTACCAAATCCACCACCAAGAATATTATTCATAACAATTCGATGAGGATTATCAGCATCTTGAGTAAAACCGCCTATATGTCCCAAATAAATATTAGCTTGTTTAGCATCTTTAAATTCAATATAGCCGACTCTTTGATCGAAATCATATTTAACTTGTGGAATAGGTGGTATGACTTCGTTACCTTTTTCCCAGTCTTCAAAATGCTTCTTTAATAGATTTATCATTTCATCCATTTTAAAATCACCACAAACAGACATCATTACTAGTTCTGGTTTGTAGTATCTCTTGTGGAAGGCAATTAAGTCTTCTCTTTTTATATTATTTAAATCAGCATATTCAGTCTGTGTAGCATAAACAGAATCTTTCCCATAAATCATTTTTTTAAATTCTCTGTTGGCTACAGTAGATGGATTATCATTTCGTCTTGCTATACCAGATTTATAAGAAAGCATAGCCTGATTAAAACGGTCTTTATCAAATCTAGGATGTCTAATGATTTGGTCTAGTAGCTCTACTGCCAATTCTTTTTGGCTACTAAGCATATTTAAATCGACATGATGAAAAGTTACATCTCCATAATTACCAATTGAAGCACTCAAACTATCAATAAGTTCATCTAATTCATCTGGATTATACTTTTCTGTACCGCCTTCTTTAAGCAAATCACCAACTATATCAGAAAGACCTATTTGATTTTTAGGTTCTAAGTATGAACCTATATTTATTCTGACAGAAACATCTAACAATGGTAACGAATGATCTTCTAACAAATAAAGCCTCATGCCATTGTCTAAGGTTACTTTTTTTACTTCTGGAACAGCAACGTTATGTAGGGGTGGAAATTTTATGGAGTTAATATCTAAATCTGTTACTGTTTGAGCATTTAATGAATTAGTGTTAAATAGAGATAAGGCTATCAAAGAACCGATAAATAATTTATTCAAAGTATTTTTCATTTTGAAGCCTCCTTGTTTTCTTGAATAGTTTCAATTGTTGCAACGGTTCTATTACTCTTTATGAAATATTTTTTTGCCACTCTCTGAATATCTTCTGGAGTAACTGCATTTATTCTATCTAATTCTCTAAAAACTTCACGCCAATTACCATATATTTGTTGATATAAAGCCAACTTTTCAGCAAATTCGAGATTATCTCGTAAATCTCTGATAAAACCAATACTTGCTCTTTGTTTAACTTTATCTAGTTCTTCTTTAGAAACCAATTCATTTTTCAACTTATCAATTTCTTCATAAATAATATTTTCACATTCTTTGTTAGTTCTACCCTGTGCTGGATAAGAATAAACAACAGCTAATGAAGGGTATTTTGTTCCTGGATAGCCAGAAAAAGCACCAGCACCTACTGCTACTTGATCTTTCAATATCATTCTTTTATATAGTCTAGAAGTTCTGCTTTGCCCAAGAATAGCCATCATAGCTTCAATTGCTTTCATATCGGGATGGATACCTTCAGGAATATGCCAACCAATCATCATATTTGGTTGAGTTTTTTCTTCTAAAATAACTCTTCTTTCTGCCTTTTGTTCTGGTTCGATAGTTGAAATACGAGTAGGCATTTCTCTTCTAGGAATTCTATCCCAGTATTTTTTTACCAATTTGTATGTTTCTTGTGGGTCTACATCTCCAACCAAAGCAATTGTTAAATTACTTGGAGAATAGTATTTTTCATAGAAAATTTTCGCCTGTTCTCTATTAAAGTTTACTATATCAGACATGTGACCAATAACAGGAATGCCATAAGGATGGGCTTTAAATGCAGTTGTT
>CAJOQX010000345.1 GCA_905236865.1 Candidatus Rifleibacteriota bacterium | reverse complement strand
TAGCTTAGGGCACAGAAAAAATAAAAAAAGTTAAGTATTCCGTGCATAACGCCGATATTCTTTCTATAAAATAGAAAAATATTACTGGAGGCATTATGTCAGCCCTAGCTCTAGTTAAAGACCCAAATTATAATCAAGAGTCATACACAGATACAATTGAGACTCCTTTAGGTCCTATTCCAAGACATTTTGACGAATTTTGGACTTCAAAACAACGTCAAATGAACTCTTTGCATTATGCAAATTCTTATAGAGGATGCTACAAACCAGAACTACCTGAATACTTCATTTCTAGATTTACTAATGAAGGTGATGTTGTAGCAGATCCTTTTGGTGGACGTGGAACTACTATTTTACAGGCTGCTTTAATGAATAGAATAGGCTTTAGCAATGATATTAATCCATTGTCAGAAATTCTAGCTTACCCCAAAGTTAATCCAGTAACTATAGAAGAAATTGCTAAACGTCTTGAAAGAATAGATCTTTCTAAAGATGTGGATTTTTCTAAAGAAGAAGATATGTCTATGTTTTACCATAAAGATACTTATAAAGAGCTTCTTAATCTTCGTAATTATCTAAAAAAACATAGAGATGACGTAGACAGATTCATAGAAATAACCGCTATTTCAAGACTTCATGGACATTCTAATGGATTTTTCTCAACTTACTCATTTCCTCAATTTTCAGTTCCTAAATCTAGTCAGGAAAAAATTAATAGAACTAGAGGACTAGAACCAGAATACCGTGATGTTAAATCAAGAATTCTAAAGAAAGCAAAAGTTAGTTTAAAAAGTGGTGGAATTGAAGCTTTAAGAAAAATTGGAAAACTTCATAAGTTCACTACCTGTGATTCTCGTAATCTAAAAGGTTGGAAAGATGAAAGTGTTGATTTGGTTGTAACTTCACCACCATTCCTTAATCAAGTCGACTACGTAACCGATAATTGGATTGAAAACTGGTTTTGTGGTATTCCACAATCTACAGTAGAAGATGGAATAGTACAAACTCCAGATTTGCATATTTGGACAGATTTTATTTCTAATACACTTTCTGAACTTCATAGAGTATTAAAAAAAGATGGATTACTTGCTATGGAAGTTGGCGAAGTAAAATATCAAGGCTCTATTCTTAATCTTGATGAAATACTAGTAAGTTTAACTTGTTCAAAAAAATACAATATGAAAGAATTTAGAGTTAAAGAAATATTTGTTCAAAGTCAGCAGTTTACAAAATTAGCAAATTGTTTTAGAGTAAAGAATAACGAAATGGGAACTAATACCCACCGTATCGTATTAATGGAAAAAATTTAAATTCAGGAGCAACAAATCATGCATATTACACCTATGGATATTTATCAAAGAGAATTTTCACGTAAAAACATTGGCGGTCTAGATGACAATGAAGTTTATAGCTACCTGAAAAAAGTTGGTCGTGAATACGAAAGTTTATATGCTGAAAATAAATCTCTTCAAGAATCAAACCAACGTTTATCTGGACAAATGCAGGATTATCTTGAATTAGAAAAAACTTTGAAACAAACTTTAATTTCTGCCCAAAAAACCTCTGGGGATATGAAAGATAATGCAGAAAAACAAGCAGAGCTGATTGTAAAACAAGCTGAACTTCAAGCTGAACGAATATTAGATGAAGCTAGAAGCGAATCAGAAGCTATTGGTAAAGAAATAAGAGATCTCAAACGTCAAAGAAGAATGTTAAAAGTTGAACTTCGTACTGTGCTTGAATCTTATCTATCCATGATCAACGAAGAATCTCCAACTTTAGGACACAATAACGTTGAACCAATTACCAAAGTTGCATGAGCAATGACTATGTAAAAGAAACACCTCAAGGAGCCGTTTTAATGGTATTAGCGGCTCCAAGGTCATCAAAAACTGAAATTGTTGATATTCAACAAGACAGATGTAAAATAAAAGTTAAGGCTCCTCCAGTAGATGGAGAAGCCAATTCTGCTTTAGTAGAAGCTTTAGCAAAAATATTCAAAATTCCAAAAAAGTCTGTTGTATTAGAAAAAGGTCAAACAGGAAAACAAAAGTCTTTTTTACTCATAGGATTGACAAAAGCTGAAGTTTGTAAAAAAGTAGAAGAAATTTTATCTAATAAAACTAGTTAAAAGCAATAAAAAAGCCTCTCAACTATGTTGAGAGGCTTTTTTATTGCTTAATTAGTGTCAGCTCAAAAGAGAAATGTTATAAAAAAATACCCTCAGTTTACACTGAGGGTATTTTTTACTTAGTTAAATATCAAAGCTTAATGTCTGCAATCTGTTTGTAGAGAGCATATTTAAGTTTAACATTCTGCTGAGCCTTATCGAAGAGAACCTTAGCACCTTCTGGATTCTTTCTGAGCAACTGTTTGAATCTGTTTTCATTGCCAGCGAAAGTTCTGAAATTGATTGTTTCATTATCTGTTGGTTCTTTGTAGTCAACAGTTAATGGGTTCTTACCCTGAGCTCTGAGTTCAGGATTGAATCTATATAATGGCCAGTGACCAGTGTGAACAGCGAGTTTCTGTTCATCAAGACCCTTGCTCATGTTGATACCATGGTTAATGCAGTGTGCATAAGCAATGATAAGAGCTGGACCATCATAAGCTTCAGCTTCATTCATGGTCTTGAGAGCGTGGTTCATATCGCCGCCCAAGCTAATCTTACCAACATAGATGTTTTCGTAAGTCATAGCTATCATACCAAGGTCTTTCTTAGCCATAGTCTTACCAGAATC
>CAJOQX010000344.1 GCA_905236865.1 Candidatus Rifleibacteriota bacterium | reverse complement strand
CTTTTTGGGGTTGTACTAGTTTTCCTGAATGTGATGGAACAAGAGAGTTATAACATAAAAAACTGTAACTACAATAACTATCAACTACAACAAAAACGCTTGTAGGAAGATGCCCTAAAGCCCCTACTTGAGGAGGGGTGATTGCGTAGCAATCGGGGTGGTGACGTAGTTCGTAGCAAATCCTGTTTAGCGTAGCGTATTATTAACCCCTAATTAACAGGCAATTAATAAAACTGTTAGAAGAGTTACGAGCACAGGATGTGCGAAGTGCAATTTGCAACAGGAAGTTGAGCAAATTGTATATTTGTAGCATTTTTAACAATTCCAACTTATAACTCTTCAAACTATTCCAACGCCAAGCTTCGCTTGGCAATTTAAATGCTCGTGACGATGTTTATTGCATTAAATAAAATTTACTCCGAATTACTTCACCTCTTCGACTCGCTGTCCTCCTGTCGCTCGCTTGCACAGCAACATCCTGTTGCTAGTCAGCTTCACTACGTTCAGCAGCTCCCCTCTAGGGGAGCCTTTAGGGCATATTAGCAATCACACATCACTTACTACTTACCACGAGGCGGTAGCCTCTAAGAGAGGCTTTAGAACCGCATATTACAGACCTTTCATTGGCTAAAACAATCCCCTGTGCCCCATACCCTACGCCCTGTTTCCTTAAAGAACTGGATTGCCACGTTACCACGCATACTTCGTATGCTCGTAATGACGTATTACTTTTGGTTTTGCAATGACGGTTTGTTACAGACTTACGTTAGCAACAATAACTACAATAATTACCAAAAACAATAATTACCAAAAACAATAATAACAAAAAAGTGGTATTGAAAGCCTTTAGAATAATCAATTATATGATTATAATTATAAAATGTAACTAATTCATTAACTTTTACAATTGCGAGCCTTTGATAGAGGCGTGGCAATCTATGAAAGCTTCATCATTAAAATAAAAAGTTTGCGGTTGCTCTGTATAAACTATAAAAAGTTTAATTTTAAGCAAAAATAATTTTTTTCTTTATTATTCTTAAAAAAATCCATATAATAGTAAAAGATATGATTGGAGGCATTAAATTGAGAAATCTTCTTAAAAGTAGCATTGCATCTTATATTTTGTCTTTGTTGTTGTCTTCTAGTTTACAGGCAGCCGTTATTACCACCTCGAATGGTGAATCAATAGAAGCTTCATCTATTTCTTACAAAGAAGGGCAAGTTTATTTTTATGTAGCCTCCGAAACAAAATCATTGGATAGAAGAGATATAAAAGACATAAGTTTTTCTGCAAAAAAAACTCAAAAGAAAGAAATTTCTGTAAGTGATATAGGAGATCTTGGAAAATATATCGATAAAGCTGAAAATTTAATAGCAAAATATCCTGACGCTCAATACATTAGAGTTTTAATAGAAAATAGCTCTAGACATCGCCATGATGGAACAAATATCTACCGCTATAGATGTATAACTTATGTGGCTAAAGAAGAAGCTTTATGGACGGGTCATGTTTCTCTTTCTTTTGATCCAAATCGTGAAAAAATTAAAATCATACATGCAAGATGTTTGACTCCAGAAGGCGAAGTTTTTACTCTAAAACCTGATCAGATAAAAATATCTAAAGGCACATCTGGAAGCAAGTATTTTAACAGTCAGAATAATCTAAGTTTTACTATACCAGGAGTCACAGTAGGTAGTTTGGTTGATTTTTGTTATGAAAACGATGAATACAATCCTTATGATTCTAATCTTTTTAGTGGTAGATGTTATTTCCAATCAAATTGCCCTATAGGCGAGAAAATTCTTAAAGTTAGTGTTCCTAGCGATAATCAATTATATCATGTTGCTAAAAATCTTGATGAAAAAATAGCAGCTCCAACAGTAGCCGATGGAGTTGACCTGCTAACATACACTTGGAAGATGGAAGATATACCACCGTTAATTGGTGAGCCACAAATGCCACCATCACGCGATGTAATTCCTGCTTTATATTATAGTATTCATAAGGATCATAAATACGTTCACGACAAACTAAAACCAATGTATGAAAAGCGTTTTGAACTTACAGATGATGTTAAGGCTAAGGTTGATGAACTAACGCAGAATTGTAAAAATATAAATGAAAAAATAGCTAAACTTTATTATTTCTGTCAGCAAGATATTCGGTATATATCGATAAAATCTAATTTTGCAAGTAATCAAGTTGGTCACCCAGCTGATGAAACTCTTAAGAATAAATATGGTGACTGTACAGACAAAGGGATGTTGCTTTCTGTTATGCTTAAACACATAGGAGTAGAAGCTTATCCTGTACTTATTCTTACTAACAATGCAGGAAAATCTATTCGTGACATTGGCATATTTGATGACAATCATTGTATTACAGAAGTTCATCTTGACGGAAGAATTTTTTATCTTGATGCTACTGCTACAGATTATCGTTACCCTTACTTTAGATCAGATGATCATGAAGCCAATGCTATGAACGTTATGCTAGGAACTCAAAGAACTGTTCCTCTTCCACCTCCTGAAGACAATTCAAGTTTAACAGTTAGAAAAATCAAATTAGAACCTGATGGAACTACACATATCGACATCGAAACAACTTGTAATGGTCCTACAGAAGCTTCATATAGAGGCTATGCTCGCGAACTGAAACCAGAAGAGTATGAAAAAGTAGTTAGACAATCAATTTCAGCTCATACAGCAGATTATGTTTTGGAATTGGCTACTCATACAAATCCACTTGATTTTGACACTCAATACAAAAGTCGTTCTGTATACACTTTAAATCGTTATGCTCCAAAATCAGGAAAATACATGATTTTTTCTGTTCCAAATTTTGAACTTAGGTTTTCAGAAGTAAGTTTAGAAAAGAGAAACTACGCTATTCAACATTCTACTTCTAGCCAACGAACAGACCAACTTGCAGTTAAGCTTCCAGAAGGCTATTCCGTAAAATATTTACCACCTGCACTTAGGGTTCAAAGCCCTTATGTGGAATTTGAAATAATATATGATCAACAAGGCGATGAAATAGACATTACAAGGAAATTGGCCTTTCCGAGAAGAAATATACCTGTTGCAGATTATAAAGCATATAAGGCTGATTTAGAAAAAATTGCTTATTCGTCAAAACAAAAAATATTCCTTGAAAAGATAAGCAAAGCTGAAACCAAAAACAGCTCTGATGTAGCTTCTTCTAGTTTGATTATTAAAGAGAAGGATTCTGCAACAAATGATAAATTAACTAAGGATTCTAATGAAAAAGTAGGTATAATTGAAGATAAGCAAGCAGAACAGACAAATGAAGCCACTAGCGAAAAAGCAATTATAAAAACTAATTCCTCTATAAATGTAGAGAGGTTAGATGAATCTTTAATTAAAGAAAATAAGGAAGGAGCACAAAAATGAGAAAGTTACTTTTAATTCTATCTTTTATATCTGTTTTAAATACATTGAATGCAGATGTGCTTTTCCTAAATGAGGGTGAAGAACAAACAGGTGAATTAATAAGCATCGATGGTAACAATATAATATTCAAAAAAATAAATGCTACTGGTACTCAAAATTTTGACAGCAAAGATGTTGCTCATATTTTAATTTCAAAAAATAGACTTGGTGATGATGTTTCTAGCGTTGCTAGTGTTACAGAACCAATAGCTCTTAATGTATTAAATAATTTGCCTGATAAATCTCAGTTTATAGATTCCGACTATATTACTCTTTATCGTCATGTCAATTATGAAATTATTTCAGAAACAGAAATGGTTTATAAGTATCGTGAAATGATACAAATATTGAAAGAACCAGGCTTAGAATGTGCAAATAATTCTTTTTACTATAATATAGATAATTCTGATTGCGAGATTGTGTTCGCTCATACTTACACTCCTTCTGGCAAGGTTTACCATTTAACAGATGATGCACTTTCGGACGAGTCTCTTTATAATACGACTCCAGAATATGCAAAATTGAAAAAATTGAAAATGGCAATGAAAAATGTCGATTTGGGCAGTATAATCGATTATTCTATTATTAAAAGAATTAAAAATATTGGACCACTAAATCCAAGATCTATAAAAAATACTTTTGGAGAACGTGAGCCTGTTCTACATGAAGAATTTACTTTTTCTTTCCCTAAAGATTTGAAATATACTAAACTTCAACTTCAATGGAAAAATAATACTCCCGTTTTCACTGATAAATCAAATGAGAATAAAACAATTTGGAATTGGACTTTTGTAGATAAAAAGGGTTTTGTTCGAGAACAAAATATGCTTCCTACAAATAGAATATTCCCTAGAGTTGTAATATATAATGAATATGATAGGAAAAAAACAGCAGAATTACTTTTAAATGCTTATAATTTAGCTCTTCCTGATGAAAAACTTTTGGAAGAATTTTTTGCAAAAATAGAAATATCTGATTCTGATACTGATTTTGAAAAAGTTTGCAAAGTATATAATTTTTTGAACAAAGAAATAAATGTAATCGGTATGGATCCTGACGACATGGGTAGTTTTAAGCCGATTTCTGCGAATGTTACTATTTCAAAAAAATATTCAAATGATCAAGCTTTCCAAGCTTTAATGCATTTAATGCTTAAAAAGTTAAAAATAAAATCTTATTTAGGTTTTTCAGCGACTAAAAGAGAAAAAGTAACATATAAAGATTGTTCTAATCTAAGTTTTGCAACTACACCAATATTAAAAGTAGTTATTGATGGTAAGTCTTATTATACTGATAGTGGCTCTGTGTATACACCTTTCTCTGTCTTATCAACAGTATATCAAGGTGCTGATGCTGTTTTTATTGACGAAGAAAAGAAAGAATTATTTGACGAAGTGCTTCCTGTCCAAACTTTAGATTGGAATAAATACATAAAAACTATTTATGTAAAAATCTTGCCAGATGGTTCTATGGATGTGAACGAAACAACTCTATATAAAGGACCTTACGAAGAAAGCATTAGAGAGTTAAAGGCAATAAAGGAAAAAGAAAAAAGTAATTATGCTGAAAAACGAGTAAAAGGTGTACACCCAAATGCAGTATTAAAATCTTATGGCTTTACCGATATGTCAGATTTGGAATCACCAGCAGTTTATAATATTTCATATCATATTCCAGAAGCTGCTCAAAAAGCTTCTGATAAAATACTAACTTTCAAAAACTTCTGGGTAAATTATTCTTCTGCTTCTGCTAGTTTGGCAAAACGTAAATTTCCAATGAAATATTGGTCAACAGAACATACTACAAAAACTATTATCTTCGAGCTTCCAGAAGGCTTCAATTGGGTAAAATGGGATAAACAATATAAATATGTTACTCCATCAATTTCATTTACATCTAATCTTTGTCAAAACAATAGACAGCTTATTTATTCAGATGTTTTTGAAGCAAATGAAGACGAGTTTTTAGATGATGAAGCCTATCAGAAATATCGCCAATGCATATTAACGATGAGCGAACTTGCTAACCAGTGGATAATTATCGAAAAGTAATTATTTTATTAATGGTAAACTTTTAATTAAGTTTTGTTGATATATCTAATAACTATTAATAAATAGGGGGTTATTAGATATGTCTGGATTTAGAAGTTGGTTGACTACTAGTTATACAGCAAATACTTACGAATCTGATGATGACAATGATATTTTAATTGCTAGACGAAGAAAAGCTTTAGAAGAGCTTAGTGGAATTCTACGGCAAAAATGGCTAAAACAAATTGATTTAGCTATGAAACAAGAATGAATGTATTGTTATGGAACGTTGACTATTCCTAGAAGGCAGTGGAATGAGAGGCTTGTCTATTTATTGGATTAACTTCAAAAAAAATCAATATTATATTTTTTCTACACCATTAAGCGAAATATTATGTATTTATTGTAGTTAGTTTTATTACAAATAAAACTAACTACAATAAATACTTTTTATGCTCTAACCTTTAATCAGATTCCTACCATTACAGAGGTTGCCTTGATAACAGCGGTAGCTTCTTCACCGACTTTGAGACCAAGTTCTTTCACAGCAGCCATAGAAATAGTAGATGTAATTGTGTTACCACCTAAAGCTTCAATTTTAACAATAGCGTTTACAGCACCTTCTTCAATAGCTGTAACTTTGCCAGGAAATTGATTGCGGGCACTCAATTGAAGTTTGCCTTTTCCAACCATAACTTCTGTTGCTTTAACTACTGCACAAGCTTTAACACCAGGCTTTATATCAAGATTCTTGATTGAACCCATCGAAATTGTTGCAGTAACAGGTGTTCCGTTTACATCGATTGTAACAATTCCGTTTACAGCACCTTCAGTAACTTTACTAACTGTACCTTCGAACTGATTTCTTGCACTTAATGCGTATTTCATAAGAACTCCTTTAATTTATATTTTTACTCCTTAAGTAGGAGAATTTTTTCTTCAGATATTTTTAAATAATCTGGCATTCCCTTTTGTTCCACTATTTTTCTCATTTCTCCTTGAATGAACCAGCAAATATCTTCAATCTTGTTTTCTTTGCTAGATATTTCTGGAGCAAAATAAAGATTGGTTTCAAAAGGAAGTTCGTCTTTTGCCACAAGACGGACTTTTATACAATTTGAATCTTTTTCTCCCCAAACAGGTTCAAACAGGTGAGCTCTATAGCCTATCCAAGTTGTATCTTGCGGAACTTCTCTAGTTAAATCAAGTGTAACTCCCCAATCAGGAATATTGATTTTGTGAGAATTTACAACTTGAATTTTGGCAAAATTCTTACATCCTGTCAGTTTTGCAATAGCAACACTAATTGGAGAATTAAATATGCTATCGGTACTGCCACTTTGCATTATTTTTCCATCGCCAACAACAAAAATTTCTTCGCTAAATCTGTATAATTCATCACGACTATGGGAAACCATAAGTGTTTGCCCTTTATAGTCCGCAAGCAATTCATACATTTCACGTTGCATTTTGTCACGCAGATAAATATCTAATGCTGAAAAAGGCTCGTCTAGCAAAATAACACGTGGGTTATAAACCATTATTCGTGCTAGAGCCACTCTTTGTTGCTGACCACCTGACAATTCACCTGGCAAACGATTTTCTAGTCCGTTAATTCCCATTCTAGAAATCATAGCCATAGCTTTTTCTAAATTTTCTTCTTTTGTTCCTTTTAATCCGCAAAGAACATTTTGCAAAACTGTCATTGTTGGGAAGAGAGCATAATTTTGAAACATATACCCAACATTTCTTTTTTGAGGCTTCAAATCAATTCTTTTTGAAGAATTATATAAAACATCACCGTCGATTTCTATATGACCTCTATTAGGGGTTTCTATTCCAGCTATACTCCGCAAGGTCATACTCTTGCCAGAACCAGAGGCCCCAAGAATACCTATTCTTTTTGCATTGCTCTCTATTTTTATATCAAGACAAAAATTTCCAATTTTTCTAAAAATTTCAGCAGAAAGTCTCATTTTTTTCTACCAACTTTTAACATTTTTTATATGCTTCCCTGTAATCATATTGATAGCAAAAACAGCTAGGAAAGCTAAAACCAAAACTACCGCAACCCAAAAGCCTGCTGTTACATAGTCTCCACTTTCTGTAACCATGGCAATGCTTTGAGATACTGTTCCAGTCTTTCCAGGAATATTTCCAGCCAGCATTGAAGTAGCTCCGTATTCGCCCATAGCTCTAGCAAAGGTTAAGATAGTTCCTGAAGCTATACCAGGACCTGCTGTAGGGACCACGATTTTCCAAAAAATGGCAAATTCAGACATTCCAAGAGTTCTACCAGCATGAACAAGATTAGCATCTATTTGTTCAAATGCAGCTCTAGCATTTCTATACATCAAAGGGAAAGCTATAACTGTAGCAGCAACTACACATCCAAGCCAGGTTTGAACAACCTGAATATTTAAAGCGTCATTTAGAAAGATGCCAATAGGTCTTCTTCTGCTAAAAATCAGTAAAAGGAAAAAGCCAGCAACGGTTGGGGGTAAAACCATTGGAAGAGTCAAAATACCGTCTACAATTGATTTGGCTTTGGTAGACATTTTTATTACTTTTCTAGCTGCATAAAGACCAAGAAAAAATGAAAGAATTGTGGCTGCTATGCCAGTTTTTAAAGAGATATATAATGGGCTCCAATCTAAGCCTTGTAAAAATTCTGTTATACTTTCCATAATTTAGGGTTGAGGGAGAAGGGAGAAGGGAGAAGGGAGAAGGGAGAAGGGAGAAGGGGATATAGCAATCGTTAGTTACTGATAATATTGTCCTAAAGACCCTCTTTTTTAAAGAGGGATGTCAGACACGTAGTGACTGACAGGGAGATTTTTAATAAAAAATCAGTCTTCGGATTAAGCTTTTTACTGATTTTTAAGCTTTTCAAAAATCCCCTTGGCTGCAATAGCAGCCGTTCCCCTTTAAGAAAAGGGATAATTTTATAATTCTAACAATATTTTTTCTTCTAAATAATGTATCGAATTATTTAAATACATACTGAAACAATGAGTTTGACACGGACTTACGTTAGTGAAACAATCCTCTTATCTCTCATCTCTCATCTCTCATCTCTATTATTTTACATTGGTATCAAAGCCAAATTCTTTATAGAGAGGCTTAGCTTCTTCACTTGTGATGTATCTTAAAAAATCTGCTGAATAGGCGGTTTCTTTTGCATCGGCATCTGGATTAACAATCAAAGCAGCAGGGTAAATAATATCGCCAGCAACATCATAACCTACAGTTTCAATAATTCTAATGTTCTTTTCGTGACCAACTGTATCAGACAAATAAGTTGTTCCAACTTCGCAAGAAGCTTCTTCAACTGCAGATAAAACTTTGCTAACATTGCTTTGTTCACTGATTTCTACTCCACCAAGAGCAGCAGAAACTTGGTATGTTGTGTATTTTGCAGGGTCATCAATTTTCTTTAAAGTGCCTAATTTAATCAAAGCACGTCTAGTATATTTGCCAACAGGAACACTACCATGAGCTAAAGCAATGCTTTTTGCCTTGTTTAACGTAGCAAGACCTGTTACAGCAGTTTTGCTTTCTGGTCTAGTGACAACTACAAGTTGATTATTAAGAACATTTTTACGAGAATCAGTT
>CAJOQX010000343.1 GCA_905236865.1 Candidatus Rifleibacteriota bacterium | reverse complement strand
TTCATTTTCAACTAAAGTAGCTTTTGCATTAGCTTCGGCTTCAACAATTCTGGCTTCGGCTTCGGCAATTCTGGCTTCGGCTTTATCTGCTCTAGCTCTTTCGTATTCTATGTCTTCTCTGAACGTTTTTTCATAGTTTTCCATGCTGAATTCTGTTAGAAAAGTCATTTTAACCGCTGCACGCTCCTTTTTCAGAAAGTCACTTAAAATGCCATGCTTTATTGCATAATCCATCGCAAGATCCATTGCCTTGTCTAAATCTTTAGCAGATTCCCTGAATTTTCTTACTAAGGCAACAAATTCCGAATATTCCTCTAACTTCTTACATTTTAACATTAATTCTTTATGGTCGGTGATAAGATTGGGAATAAACATAAGCATAGGCAAACAAGACTAAATATTCTTTCAAAAACAATAATTATAAACTAAGTAGTCGTTGTATTTCTAAAATATCAATAGGGGTTAAGTGTCCTATTTTTTTTAAGAACTTTGTTTTATCGAGTTTCAAACGTTTTGTTATTCTAACAGTTGTTTGACGGTCTAAGCCAGCTTTTTTCCATTCTTTCAATTCATATTCGCCAAATCTGGTTTTTGCGCTAGTCATTTTAAGGCAGTCAATCAAATATACCCCTTCATTTAAAACAAGAACAGGTCTAATTTTCTCTTGAGGTAGGTCTTCAAAGGGAACACGTGCAATAAAAATGTCGTATTCTTTAAAATTATTCAAAGGTATGCTTCCCATATAGAATCTTCGTTTGGGTCATACCATTCTTTTGGTAATTCTTTAACTAATGGAATATCTTTTTTTAAACGAAATTCTTTAACAGGGTGGTTTATAAAATAACTTTTTATATCTTTATTTGAAATGATTCGTTCGTTGTTATTGAAAGATTTACTCCAAGGAGTATCGGGAGCGTGGGTTAGAGAAACTAATTTTCCACCTGTAAAAATACCGAATTCACGCATAACATCTAGAAGGATTCCAATTTCTTGAGCTGTAAAAACCTCTGGAGTATAATTTTCATCTGTCTCTTGAATAGGCATTTTTCCTAGTTCTTTATATTTTTGATAAATGCTTGGTATAACAGGTCCGTATTTCCAAGCTTCGATGTCTTCTTCGAATAATGTTTTATCTCTTCTAGCTAATGACACACCCTGAGCATAGTAGATAAGTTTATTCAATTTTAAATTTGTAATATAGTCATCATCAGTTTTATTAGCCAAATCAATAAAGAAATTAGCAATATCAAATACTGTTGCCATAGAAAAACCTCCGATGAATTATCATATCTAAATTTTATCATTTATTTTATTGGGTAACAAGGTTGTTGTTGTTAAATTATATAAATTTAGAGTTTATAACTATAGAGCGGAAATAGATAGAGAGACGAGGAAAAACCTCGGTGTGGTGATTAGCGGTGAGTGATGAGGCACCTGTTAGGAATTAGGAGTGAGTAATTGAAAACTAAATCACTTCTTCTCCTTTAATAATAAATTGATTTTGGGATTCTTCAAAAGTGTTATCGTTAGTAAATACAGACATTAGTTGCAAAACTTCGTTTACTTGTAATATTAATTAGTAATGAGTAATTATTTTATCTTCATTGTTTTTGTTATAGAAGCAAAAAATTTTAACAATTCATCATTATCTGTTTTAAATTTGTCATACTTCGACTCATTTAGGTAATCACTTTTAATTTATGGTTTTGAGTTTAAAACTTCTGATTAATACTATCAAAGATAGTGGACGGTATCGTTGGCTGTCCTGCTGACGCTGTAAAGAAAGTAAAAGAAATATCTTCTTGTATTTGTGAAAGCAAAGGTGGCGAAGGAACTGTAAGAGAATTTATTGAGTGGCTTGTGGAAAATAAGTAGTTATACTACAACAATTACAACAAAAACCAACTACAATAAAAACTCTCTAAAATCTTATATCTCAATTTAAAGTTTTATAACTTAAAAAGAATCTGTTTACTTTTTATAAATTAATATTATAATAGTAAACAGGAGGTGCTTTTATGATTGGTGATAATTTGAGATTTTATAGATTGCAGGCAGGTTTAACGCAAGAAGAACTTGCTGAAAAGGTTAATCTAACCAAAATGGCTATTTCCAATTATGAGAAAGGTAAAAGAGAAGCTGATTCTTCAATAATTGTAAAAATCGCCAAAGCACTAAATGTTAAGTCTTATAAACTTGTGTTAGATCAAAATCCATCAATTCAGATAGTTCATGGAGCTTTCAGGAAAAAAACAACAATGAAGCAGTCTGATATTGAATTGCTATATGGAAAACTAGACAGGTATTTGGATAAATTCAATAATATTGTTAATATTTTAGGAGGTAACATTTTACCTAACTTTAATTTTCCTAAAAAACGAAAATATTCAAATTCAGAAGCTTGTTCAAAATACGTAAGAGATTACCTTGATTTACCAGAAAATGGCTCTATTGGAAATCTTATAGATATTTTAGAGCAAAAAGGTATTATTATTTGCCAGTTAGAAAATGTTGATTCAAAATTTTCTGGAATGAACGGAACTTTAAACAATAGACCATATATTGCTGTTAATTTTAATCTTTCTCCTGAAAGACAGAGATTTACTCTAATACATGAACTAATACATATTTTGTTTGATTTTTCAAATAGAGAAGATGAAGAAAAGCTTATAAACCAAATTACAGGTATGTTTTTCCTGACTAAAAACGATATAATCAGAGAACTTGGAATTCATAGAAC
>CAJOQX010000342.1 GCA_905236865.1 Candidatus Rifleibacteriota bacterium | reverse complement strand
GCAAGCAAATCTTATGGTATAGAAGTTGCAAGATTGGCTGGGCTTCCTGTTGATGTTGTAAATCGTGCAAAAGAAATACTATTTGAATTAGAAAAATCGGAAAACGATGAAGTAACAAGGGTTACAAGACCTGTAAAAAAATCTAAGAAAGAAAAAGCTAATTACGCTGAAGAAAAACCAATGCAGCTCTGTTTGTTCGCTCCTAATAATGAGCTTTTAGATGCAGTAAAAAGTATTGATTTAGATAATACAACTCCTAGACAAGCCTTGGATATTCTCGCACATCTGAAAGAACTGGTATAGTTAAATAAACTTGGTGTAATTCTGATAAATATTGTTTTTATTTCTTGCTATAAATCTATTAATTAAAAAAAAACTCCTGCCGATGATTAAAACAGGAGTTTTATATGTTATTTGCAGGCATTTTCTTATCTTTCTTTCTAATTTTAGGTAGTTTTTCATTAGCTGAAATGCTTTTTTATTTACTTAATGGAAGATTTTTTTGGCGTGCTTTTATTCCATCGATAATAAGATTTGCCTTATTTCCTAATGACAAAATAGAATTAGACGAATATGATATTCTAACAGAATATGGATCTTTTATGTTATATTGCTCTTTTTTAGTTTTGCCATTTATTGCACTAAATTATATGGGACTAGTGCATATTTTTTGATATAAGATACTAAGATAGTCAGGCATATTTTCAGGTTTTTCATCACTAGCTAAAATGTTTCATTGATAATTGACAATTATTAATGTATAATCCTCTATAATAGCAAAGGCAGGTGGAAGATATGCAAGATTCTTATGATGTTTGGGAAGAAAAGTTTATTGCGTTGTGCGTTGAAAAACTTGAAGAAGAGCCAATATATTCTTATGAACATCTTTACAAGAAACATCGTAATCCTCAAAAAGCGTTTGAAGCATATCTAGAAGAAAACCCAGATTATTCTGAAAAATATGAAGAAATGCTTCATGGTGAAGTAAATAAACCTGCTTTAAGCGAAAATGAAGGGTTAGCTTTTCTTGAATTAGCAAAGAAGCTAGAAGAAAAGCGAAAACAAAAAGCTGCTGAACAAAAAATAGCTAGTCACGTTAGTAAATATTGTCCTGAATGTGGACGTGTTCTAGGAACAAAAAAAGTTTGTAAATGTGGGTATAAGGTTAAGAGATGAAAATACTTATTACAGATAAAACAGGTCAAATTCTTTATGAAGGTAGTCCTAGTCTACATGGAGATGGAGTTGTAATCGGAAGTGGCAATGATTGCGATATACATCTTAATAAGATGGGGATAGCACGTCGGCAAATACAACTTCGTTATAATTCTGATGGCTATTTAACATTACAAGACTTACAAAGTCCTTATGGTACAATAGTTAATGGGAACAAACTACAACCTGGTTTTGTTTCAACTATAAACCCTGGTAGTTTTATTGAACTCTCTGATGATGTTTTTGTTTCTTTACAACTTGAAGGAAATGAGGCTTCTCTAACTCTAGATAGCGATAAAATTTTTCCATTTTTCTTAACCAGCAATGAAAGTTTTGTGCGTAAAAGCTTTTCAGAAATACGTTCTAAAATTCCTAGACAATATTATCCAGCTTTATCTTCAGTCGAAGGTGAGATGGTAACAAGAATTAAAGAGTTGTCAGCAGTTCTCGAAGTCAGCTATGCTCTAAATTCTATTTCGAGTTTTCCAAGACTCTTAGATTTCACACTAGAAATGGCTATAAATGTTACTGGTGGCGAACGTGCTCTTATGATGCTTTTTAACGAAGAACTTGGCAGACTAGAAACTGTAGCGATGATAAACTTCGCAAATGAAGAAATTCAAGATGATTTACAGGCAACTTCTTTTTTAGTTAGCAGAAGTTTTGATACAGGAGAATCACTGATAGGACCTTCCCATAACTTCAGAAATCCTAATCCAAAATTGAAAGGACCTGAAGATGCAGGTATATTATCTGTTGCTATTGTTCCATTAAAAGAAATGGCTAGTAATATTGGCGTTCTTTATGTTGATACCAAACATTCTGGCAATATAATGACTGCTCGCACAGACCAAATACTTAAAATATTTGCTGCACAAGCTTCTATAGCAATAAGCCGAACAAAGATGTATTATTCCGCAACATCAGATTCAATAACAGGAATAGCAAATGAAAATCTATTTATGCAAAGACTTACAGAAGAGTTCTGTAGAGCTCAACGTTACAGAAAAGACATTTCTTTGGTGTTAATGGATTTAGATCATTTTACAGCTGTAAATGAAACTTATGGTGAAAATACAGGAAATCGTCTTTTAAAAGAAGTAGGCAAAATGTTTAGGTCAGCCACAAGAATACATGACCTAGTAGCTAGATTTGGAGCTGATAGTTTTGCTATGCTTCTACCAGAAACTCCTTATGCTGGTGCTTTAGTCGCTGCGAACAAACTAAAACAAGCATTAAGTCAAACAAAAGTTAGAGCTGGAAATCAAACAATTATGATGACAGGTAGTTTTGGAATAGCAAGTAGCTCAGTGGCAACAACAAAACCAGGAGATTTATTAAAGTTAGCTGAAAAGTCTCTTAAACTTGCTCGCAAACGTGGCGGAAACCAAATTGCATAACTATTTTGACTATTAAATTCCATAAATTTCCATATTGCTAAGTTTCTTTCAGAAGCTTGCAATAATGAATTACAGATTATTTCATTATTATAATACTTTAAATCAGGAAGTCATACTTATGTTAAATCCATTAGATGGTCTCAATCTTTCAAGAAGTCAAAAAAAGAATTTTGATGAATTAGAAAAACTAGCTGGTTTTTCCCCTAACAAAGGCAAAAATATGGTTAGTCAGCTTGCAGGTGATTTAGTTAATAAAAAAAATGCAAAACCTGTAGCAAAACAAGACATTGAAGAAAATAGATTTTGGAATATACATAAAAGATTTGCTGAATCTTATGAAAAAAATGGACGTGCTTTTGCTTTATTCGTAGGTGATTTGCTAGATATTATGCTTAGCGGACCTGTTCAATCTGAACTTGTAAGCGAAATGATAGAAGAAAAAATTGCAAAGTTTCGCAAACAAAAAGAAGCAGAAGCTTTAGAAGAAGCAGCCAAAAAGAAATCAAAATACCATGTTAGCGGTAAAAGAAGCTCAAAATTTGATGTCGAAATAGGTGGAGAAAAAAGAATCTTTTGTAGACATTTTATAAAAAGAAAAAGTTTTCTAGCTTCTCTATTTTTAGGAAGTGATGAGTTTCCTTCTTTTAAAAAGCTTGTTAAACAAATAGATACGGTTTGTAAGCAAACAAAAACAGAAGAAATACCACTAAATGAAGAAAAACGCAAAGAAGCTTTAGACAAAATTCTTGGCGAACTTCGCTATGAAATAAAACCAGTTGATGTGATTCGTTTTTGGAAACTTCTAGATGCCGATAATTTCAAATATCTTGATGAAATATTCAACAAAACAAGAAACTTGAATCTAGTAAGACCTACATTTTATGATGATGTAGATAAAGCTTATAGAGATGCTAAAAAACTATTAAAATTACTCATTCAAGATGTTCAGTCCGAATTTCCACCAAATGAAGACAAACAAGAGGCTTACGAAGACTATTTAAAAGATATTCTTGAAGTGTACACACACCACCATTTTGTTTTAAAACATTTCAACCAGACCAGACCAAATATTTCACTGAAAGACTTTGAACTAACCAAAGAAGAATTACAAGAAAAAATAGGTGAAATGCGTTCTGAAAGCGATAAACTCAAAGAACAAATCAATAAGCTAATTATTGAAAGAGATGAAGCCAAAGCTGAAACAAGGGCTATAAAAATAGAAAACGTAGAAATAAAGTCTAAACTATCAAAGCTAGATCCTGTTGAAGTTAGGAAACAGCTTTCTGCTGCTGAAGCAAAAGTAAATGCTGCGACAAAAGAATTGAAAGAAACTCTTGAAGAAGATGCTACTTTGAGAAGCGAGTTTAGAAAACTAGATAATGAATATCAAGATCTAACATCAAAACTCCGACAATTAAATGCTCTTCCCGATGAAAAAGCTGCTTCTGTTGAAGGTTTGCTAGAAGGAAAAAGAATAGTTATTTTTGGAGGAGGAAGCCGTGAACAATATTGGCCTACTTTAAAGGAAGCTGGAGTAAAAGAATCCGATTATGAATGGTATGATGGATTCCACACTATTAGTCTTGCTAGAACTAATGAAATAGTCGGAAGATGTGATATTGCAGCTGTTATGACTAGTTATGCTGGTCATCTGTATCTATTTCAAGTAAGGGCTTGTATAAAAGAAAACCAAACATTGTTTTTGATTCACAATTCAGGAGCAGGAACTCTTAGAACTGAAATATTAAATACTTTTGGGAAAAAGAAATAAGAAAGAAAAGTTTGTAAAAAAAAATCTTTTAAAAGTTATAATAGGTGATATAATGGTACATTAGCGAATAGTTTTTTTTATCAAGGAAAGATTGATGGAAAGTAAATTAAATCTAGATTTAAACGTAGTTGAGAAAGCCAGACAATATGCAAAAGATATTGCGGCCGATACTCAACGTTTCATAGAAAAACATACTAGTGTAACCATAGAAAGAACCTGTGCAAGACTTCTTGGAATAGATGGAATTGACAACAATGGAGTTCCATTACCAAACGCAATAGTAGAAAACATAAAAACTGCTAATGGTCTGTCTTTAGGTTTATCTGTTTATTTAGGCAACGCTATAATTCAGACTGGAAAAACTCCTCAACAAATAGCTGAAGCGGTTTCAAAAAATGAGCTTGACATAACGAAGCTAGAAATGGCTGATATGTTTGAAATCAAGGCTAAAATAGACGAAATAGCTATTCAAACTGTTGAAAAAATTAAAAACAACAGACGAAATCGCAATAAATATTTAGAAAAATTCGGAGACAAAAAGGGTCCATATCTTTATGTAATAGTTGCTACAGGCAACATTTATGAAGATATAACCCAGGCAAAAGCAGCAGCAAAACAAGGTGCAGACATAATAGCTGTAATAAGAACTACTGGACAAAGCCTTTTGGACTACGTTCCTTATGGAGCTACTACAGAAGGTTTTGGTGGAACTTATGCCACACAAGAAAATTTCAGATTAATGCGTAAGGCTCTGGATGAAGTTTCAGAAGAATTAGGTAGATACATCAGACTTTGCAACTATTGTTCTGGACTATGTATGCCTGAAATAGCAGCAATGGGTGCATTAGAACGTTTGGACGTTATGCTTAATGATGCTCTTTATGGAATATTATTCAGAGACATCAATATGAAACGCACATTGATAGATCAATATTTTTCAAGAATAATAAACGGTTTTGCTGGTGTAATAATTAATACAGGTGAAGACAACTACCTAACTACAGCAGATGCTGTCGAAGAAGCCCATACTGTTCTTGCATCACAATTTATTAATGAGCAATTTGCTCTTGTTTCTGGTATTCCAGAAGAACAGATGGGATTAGGTCACGCTTTTGAAATAGATCCAAGTCTAAAAAACGGTTTCTTATATGAATTAGCTCAAGCTCAAATGGCAAGAGAAATATTTCCAAAAGCTCCATTAAAGTATATGCCACCTACCAAATTTATGACTGGAAATATATTTAGAGGTCATGTTCAAGATGCTCTTTTCAATATGGTAACAATTTTGACTGGTCAAAAACTCCATTTATTAGGAATGATGACTGAAGCTATTCATACGCCTTTAATGTCTGATCGTGCTCTTTCTATTGAAAATGCAAGTTATATTTTCAATACCATGGCCGACTTAGGAAGTGAAATTGAATTTAAGAAAGACGGTATAATGAGCAGGAGAGCAAATGAAGTCTTGAACAAAGCTTGCAGTATGCTTTCCCAAATAAAAAAAGAAGGTCTTTTCAAAACTCTAGAACAAGGTAAGTTTGCTGGAGTCAAAAGACCTATAGATGGCGGAAAGGGATTAAATGGTGTTGCAGAAAAGCATCCTGACTATTACAATCCATTTATAGATTTGATGTTGAATGGAGAAAGAGCATGAGTAGCGGATTATATTCAACAAAAGCTAAAGACTATACTCAAAAACTAGATTTAACAAAGTTAAAACCTTATGGCGACACTATGAATGATGGGAAAACTCAGGTAAGCTTTACGCTTCCTGTGCCTGACGATGATCGTTCCTTAGAAGCCGCAAGACAGTTAGCTAGTAAAATGGGATTAGATGATGTCCAAGTTTGTTTCCATCAAGCATTAGATAAAAACTTTACTTTTTATATCGCCTATGGCAACTTAATGCACAGTATTGATATAACTTCAATAAAAGTAAATACAATAGAATCTGAAGTACTTGATATGCATTCTATTGATGAATTTATAAAAGAAAAAATAGGTAGAAATTTGGTTGTTATTGGAGCAAGTACTGGTACTGATGCCCACACAGTAGGTATTGATGCCATAATGAATATGAAAGGTTATGCAGGGCATTACGGATTAGAACGCTACCAAATGATAGATGCGTATAATCTTGGTAGCCAAGTAGACAATCAAGATTTCATAAAAAAAGCAGTTGAACTAAAAGCCGATATATTGCTTGTTTCGCAAACAGTTACCCAAAAAGATATTCATATTACAAATATGGTTGATTTAGTAGAACAACTTGAAGCTGCCAATTTAAGAGATAAGGTAATATTGATTGCTGGAGGTCCTAGAATTACTAATGATTTAGCCAAAGAACTTGGGTATGATGCTGGCTTTGGTCCAGGTAAATATTCTGAAGATGTAGCTTCCTTCTTCATAGATGAATTTGTTAAAAGAAAGATGAAATAAAAAATAGAGTAAATAAATAATGAAAACGTTAGATTTTTTATCAAACTTTATAAAACACCCTGGTTGTGTTGGTGCGATTGCACCTAGTACAGAAAATCTTGCTGTCCAAATGGTAGCTCCAGTAAATTTAAACACAGTAAATACAATTGTTGAATACGGACCAGGAACAGGCGTTTTTACTAAATATATCTATAATAGAATAAACCAAGATAAAACCTTATTTTTCAGCTTAGAAATAGATGATAGAATGTATGAAGAATCGAAAAAATGTGTTCCTAATGTAGAAATAATCAAAGATTCTGCTTCTAATGTTTGTGAACAGTTGAAAAAACACGGCAAAGATTATACAGATGCAATAATTAGCGGTCTTCCTTTCGCAATATTTCCTAATAAACTTCAAGATGAAATTCTATCTGCAACAGTTGATGCTTTGCCAAAAGGGGGGATTTTTACCACCTTTACATATTTGCATGGCTTTTATCTTCCAGGAGCTTGTAGAATTCGCAGAAAGCTAAAAGAGCATTTTTCAGAATTTCAATTAAGTCCTGTTGTTTGGAATAATTTTCCTCCAGCAATAGTTTATTGGTGTAAGAAATAAAAGGAATAATGAAACAAAAAAAATATTATTTCATTGCTACGTTCTATATACTTTTTTGTTTTTGTTTGTTAGAAGCTTTTCCTATCATTGAAGACTATATAAACACAAACAAAGAACAAAAAAGACACTTGGATTATCATTATGGGTATAAAAAGGGTCTAGTAGTAAAAATAACTCCTGATACGCCAGAATTTGTAGCTGGCACTATAGGAACTTTTACAGTTAGTATAACCAATATAAGCAAAAACAGTATAGACATTAAGTATCCAACTGGTCAGCAGTGGGATATGGCAATTTATTATAATGGTTTACCTATTTTTCAATGGTCAGAACCATATAGATGGAATGAATCTCCAAATACTATCACTTTAAGACCAGGGGAAACAAGAAGTGAAAAGTTAGCTTGGTCTTCAATGAACTATTACGGTCAGCCGTTGTCGCAAGGAATATACAAATGTATTGGACTAGTAACCTGTTCGCCTAAGATTATTGTTTCAAACGAGAGTTCTTTCAGATTACTGCCTCCATCTGTCATCGCAAGAAAAACTATAAAAACAAAATTAAACCAATGTTTTGAAATAGAATTACCTAGGTTTGCAAATGATGAAGAATTAGTCTGGAAAATAGTTTATATTTATAACGATAACCGCATTAGCTATACTAATAGAAAATTAAAAGACAAATCAATAGTTATTACTTTTTTACCAAAACGTCTTGGTCATGTTAATTTTGATTTATATGCCTATCCTAAGTCATCGACTATAAAACATTCGCTAGAGCGTCGTTCTTATAGAGTAGAAGTAGAGTAATTTTTATTGGAGGAAATTATGCCTAGTCCTAGTAATAGTAAAATTTCAGTAGAAGAATTGCTTTTACAGAAAAAGCTTATAACCCAAGAACAATTAGATAAAGCAAAAAACATTCAATCTCAAACATTAGAAAAGCTTGAAGATATT
>CAJOQX010000341.1 GCA_905236865.1 Candidatus Rifleibacteriota bacterium | reverse complement strand
TAGAATTTCGTTTTATTTAAGGGGAATTTGACTTTAAAAATAAAAAATGATAACATTATTAAATCAATTTTATTTCTAAGGAGATTTCTATGGCAGAGTTAACATTTAACGCTGAAGTAAGAAACAAAGTCGGTAAAGAAACATCTAAGAAGCTTAGAGCTAAAAAGCTTGTTCCAGCAGTAGTTTATGGCAAGGATATGACTCCAATTCATTGTAGTCTTCCTAAAGCAGAAGTAGAAAAACTTCGCAAAGTAAATCGCAATACTCTAATCGATTTAAACCTTGCTGGTGAAAAACACATTGTATTAGTTCGCGAAGCACAAAAACATCCTATTTCATCAGAATTCGAACATGTTGATTTTCAGTCTGTTCACATGGACAAACCTGTTAAAGTCAATGTTGATTTGGAATATGTAGGTTCTCCTGTTGGCAAAAAACAGGGTGGTATTTTTACTGTTCTAGTTAAATCTGTTAAAATTGAATGTTTACCAGGCAAAATTCCTCAAGTAATAACAATGAATATTGATTCTCTTGATGCAGGTGATTCTCTTCACGTTTCTGACATCAAAGCAGAAGATTTCAAGATTATTACTAATCCAAAGATTGCTATTTGTCAGGTATCTCAAGTTAAAGATGATGAAGAAACAGCCGCAGCAGCTACTGCTACAACTACAGCAGCTCCAGCAGCCGAAGAAAAGAAGGCCAAATAATTGGCTCGTATTTCTAAAAAATAACTCAAAAGTCAAAACAATCTATTTTAAGATTGTTTTGACTTTGTTTTTCTTTTAAACACTAAAGTAAATAATTAAATAAGGAGTGAATTGATGAGCAGTAACGAATTTGAAGTAGGTTCTCCAATCGTCCATCCAATACATGGTGCAGGCTTATTGAAAGATATAGCTAAAAGGACAATTAGAGGCAAACTTATGAGTTACTACGTCATTGACTTTCCATATAGTGATTTGGGACAGGTTATGGTTCCAATTGATATGGCAGAAAAAGTCGGTCTCCGCTCTATTTACGAAAAAGGTAGTATCGATGATATTCTATCTTTTTTAAGCGAACCTTTCACAGAAGCTGAAGAAGAAGAAAGCAAAAGTTTTCATCAACGTTATCGAGAATATTTAGATAAAATACAAAGTGGTGATTTAATTCAAGTTGCCAAGGTATATAGATTGTTGTGCAGAAGAAGTATACTTAAACCACTTGGCACAAAAGACAAATCTCTATATGAAACTGCACGACAATTATTGTCTTCAGAAGTAGTTTTTTCAAAAAATATAACTAGTGAACAAGCCTCAAAATTGCTTGATGAAGCTACGGAAGATATGGTTTTCTAAAAAATAATGCAATTTTTTTAAGCATTATTCATTAAGATAGTTTATTGTTTTTCCAAATTCTCTATTTAAGAGGTTAGTCTTAAAAACTTTATCAAACAATATAAATTTTCTCATAGCAAAAAACTTTCATAAGCAAAAAAACAATCCCCTTATCTCTAAGCTCTGCTCTCTTATCCCTTTTTAAACAGATGTCTCAAGAGGAAAAATATATCAAACAAGCAAACTGTCTACTATAATTTTTTTATTCAATCCTCATTCTTTTGCTTATTCTATTTGACTTTTAACATAACCTTTGATATAATCGGTACACTTATTTTAATAATGGAGGAAACCAAAATGGGTGCATGTCCAAAAAATAAAGTATCTAAACTCAGAGGTCGCACACGTAGAGCTCACATTAAAGTTGCTCCAGTAACTTTAACAAAATGCCATTGTGGTGCAACCAAAGAAGCTCATAGAGTATGCCCAAAATGTGGTGACTACAGAAAAGATGTTCACGTTTTAGACGTAAAATCTAAAGAAGAATAACATTCAGGAATAATTAATGAAAATTGCCATTGATGTAATGGGCGGCGATTTCGCCCCACAGGAATTAATAGCTGGTGCAAAAAATTATTTACAGAATGACGGAGAAGCAAATTTAATTCTTGTTGGTGATGAGAAAGTAATTCGTGAACTCTGGGTTGATATACCAGATAAATGCGAAATTTACCACACCGATGAAGTTGTAGAAATGGGTGAACATCCACTTCATGCTCTTCGCAAAAAAAAGAATGCAAGTGTAGCTGTTTGTGCACGTCTTGTAAAGCAAGCTAAAGCTGATGGTTTTATCTCTGCTGGAAGTACTGGTGCTCAAATGGCTGCTTCTTTGCTTGAACTAGGAAAAATTACAGGAATAGAAAGACCTGCTATTTCTGTTATGTTGCCAACAGCAGGTGAATCTGGAGTATTGTTGCTAGATGTCGGTGCAAATGTTGATGTTAGACCTAGTCATTTAGTTGAATTTGCTTTGATGGGTTCTGCATATTATGAAAAGATTTGTGGCGTTGAAAAACCTAAGATTGGTTTGATGAACATAGGTGAAGAAGAAGCAAAAGGCAATGAATTAACAAAAACTGCTTATGGGCTTCTTAAAGACAGCTCGCTTAATTTTGTTGGAAATGTTGAAGCAGACCATCTTTTCCAAGGCAAAGCAAACGTAGTTGTTTGTGATGGTTTTGTTGGAAATGTTTTGTTAAAAACCAGCGAAGGTTTATCCGAATTAATACAAGGTGCTATTTTTAAGACAGCAATGTCGTTAGGCGAAGAAACATTATTACAACTAAAGAAATCTATAAAAAGATTCAATCCTTCTTCTCCTGAATATAGTGCTGCACCTTTGCTCGGAGTAAATGGTGTTTCTTTGGTTTGCCATGGCAAATCAAAAGCTCCAGTAATTACAAACGCGATAAAATTAGCTGTTAATTGTGCAAAAAGCAATTATGTTGATTTGATTACAAAGGAATTGACACAAAATCAAAAATAGTCACTTTCTTTTTTATTAATATAGTTTATATATTTGGTTTAATAGTTTAAAAACATAAACATCAAACTAAATAATTAAATATAATTTCTATGGAGTAAGCGTGGAAGATATTAGAAATTCAAATGTAGCTAAAGTTGTTTTAGTAACTGGTTCATCCAGAGGTATTGGACTAGAAATAGCGAAAGCCTTTGGTAGAGAAGGTTATTCTGTAATGATTTCAGGACGAAATGAAGAAAGCCTTTCCAAAGTAAAAAGTGAATTAGAAGCAGAGAACTTAAAAGTTGCAATTTGCAAGGCTGATATTTCCAAAGCAGAAGATGCTACTAAGCTTGTTGCTTCTACCATAGAAGCTTTTGGTCGTATTGATACATTAGTAAATAATGCTGGTGTTACTTGCGACAATTTATTAATGCGTATGGACGAAGACGCATGGGATAAAGTTCTTGATACAAACCTTAAAGGTGCCTTTTTAATGACCAAAGCAGTAATAAAACCTATGTTGAAGCAAAAAAAAGGTTCAATAATAAATATTGCTTCTGTTGTTGGGTTGATGGGAAATGCTGGTCAAGCTAATTATGCTGCAAGTAAAGCTGGATTGATTGGTTTTACAAAATCAGTTGCAAAAGAATATGGGAAAAAAGGTATTAGGGTTAATGCAGTAGCTCCTGGCTTTATTTGTTCAGATATGACGGCAGGACTGTCTGATAGTTTGAAAGAACAGATGTTGGCTCAGGTTCCATTGAATGTTTTTGGACAGCCGCAAGATGTCGCTAATGCTGTAGTTTTTCTTGCCTCTGATAAAGCATCTTATATCACTGGACAAGTTCTAACAGTAGATGGCGGTATGGTTATGGCTTAGCCCTTTCCAATTTTATTAGGAGGAATTTATTAAAATGAATACTAATTATTTTGAAGATGTAAAAAGAATCGTTGTAGAAAAGCTCCAAGTGGATGAAAAACAAGTAACTCCAGAAGCTAAATTTATTGATGATTTAGGTGCTGATAGTCTTGATACTGTTGAACTTGTTATGGATTTAGAAGAACACTTCCAAATTGAAATTCCAGACGATGAAGCAGAAAAATTAAGAAGCATTAAAGATGCTGTAGATTACATCGCCAAGAAAAAAGCTGAATAATAAAAAATAAAAAAATCGGTTGATTTCAATAAATCAGCCGATTTTTTTTTACAAATATTTTTTTACAAACCAGTAGGAAGGTCAATAAATTCGTAAGGAAGATTAAATTCTTTTGATAAAAGTTTACCTACTTCATTGGCTCCAAAAGTTTCAGTTGCATAATGACCTGCTGCAATAAGGTGTATTTCTCTATCTCTATATTGTGGTACACCTTGATGTTGAATTTCACCTGTTAATATAACATCTACATCTCCATTATAAACAGCAGATTCAAGAATAGAATTCCAACCTCCACCAGAAACAATACCTACCGTTTGAATCATTTTTTTACCAAAATTAAGATGAGTATTTATTTTAGCTACTTTACTTTCTATTTTTTCTTTTAATTCATTTATAGAAATAGGACTATCAAATTTACACAAAAATCCGACAGGATTACCTTTACATAGACCAAAAGGAGCTATTTTTTCTGCATTAAGCAATTTTGCAATAACAGCATTGTTACCTACTTCAGGATGAGCATCCAAAGGGAGATGCATAGCAAAAAGATTACAATCGGCATCTAACAAAGATTTAAATATCTTTTTATTTATTCTATCTAAACGACTCCATTCTCCACCTTTCCAAAAAAGGCCATGATGAACAAAAGCAAAATCACCACCGCGTTTCTTAGCTTCCACAAAAAATGGGATTGTAGCATCAACACCTGCCACGATTTTAGATATTTCTTCTTTTCCCTCGTATTGGAGTCCATTATAAGAGAAATCAGGATAATTAACTTCTGAAAATAATTGATTTAAAAACTTAATAATATCTTTTCGTAAAACCATTTTTTTACCTTTCTTTCATTTATTTCCAATAGGAAATATTATAAGAGTTTTTGATATCTACTTTTACATCGGACTTATTGTCACTACTATTCGCTGTATAATGAACACCAATTCTTGTACCTTCATTATATTTCTGTGGGTATTCAAAAAATATCTGATCATTTAAAAGATTTCTAAAATAAGCTCGGTGCATAGAAGTTTGTAAAGTCGGGTCTACAGAAGTCCATCCCATGCCTTTTACGTAAAATTCACACCACTCGTGCCCTATAGGAGTATCTTTACCTAACAATTCTGATTTTACCAAAAATCCAGAAACCAATCTTGAAGGTATACCTTTCCTTAAACATAGAGCAGATAAAAGCCTAGAAAACTCTGTACAATCACATTTGTCTAAATTATCCAAAGCCCAGCTAACAGACTCATCTATACCGTTTTCTTGATACTCTAGCCCTTTAGCAATTGCCGTTACCGCTTTAGCTACAAATAATTCTTCTGGTGTGTTATAATTATCGCTATCTTCCAAAGTTAAAGAATCTATATAATTACAAAGTTGCCCAATTCTTTCATCTTCTAAACTAAGATTTGGATCTTTTCGATATTCGTCAATATTTACCAGGTTTTCATCATTTAAATAAAACCCCAATAATGCTTTTGTTTTTATATGATAATTTAACTCTAATAATATCTCTGTACTCCACATATTTTTAGGAACTTCAATATCCATTGTCCCATTATTTTTTGTATTTATATTGGCATTAATGGTTTTATTCTTAGAACTTAGTTTAGCAGAAATTAGTATTGTTTCTTGATGGTTAGAAAAATTAGTTATAGGACGTACTGTAAAATGTAAATTTTCTAGAGATGATGCACCTTGAATTATTAATTTTATTTTTTCTTTAAAAGCATAATCAATTTTTTTCAAGGAATTATATATTCTTTTTGTGCTATTAATATTAGCATCTTTAGGAAAACTTTTTATGGTTTTTCTTGCTATTTCTTCTAGTCCCCTAAGATTTCCACTATAAAACGCAGCTCTAACAAAAGCATGATGAGAAAAACCTTCAGTATCTAGAGTTTTAGCTTGCGAAAAAGCTTTTATTGAATTTTTATAATTACCTAAGTCTAAATATTTTAAACCTAGCCTATAATATTGATAGGAATCATTCAAAATAGGAGTATACTTTTTCAACAATTCTAACACATTGTCATTATACTTTCTCAAATTATCTAGTGCTGTAATTAACGCAGAAACATAATGAGGCTCATCTGCTTTATAACTCAATGCATAAGAAAAAAAATCTGCTGCTTTTTTATAATCTTTAATATCATTTAAATAAGAAACTCCTATTAAATAAGCAGTCTGATGATCACTTGGATTTTGCCCCAATACTTTTAAAGATTGAAAAATTAGCTTATCTGTATCTTTTGCTTTATTTAAAGCTATTAAATAATTTTTACGGAAACCAATTGTTGCAGGAGAAAGAGAAATCGCATTTTCAAACAATTCAATAGCTCTATCTAAATCATTTGAATTCATGGCTTCTATAGCTTTATTATTGTATTCTACTGCAGAATTGTAGTCCTCAACAGAAGCTTCTTCAAAATCTTCTTGTTCAGGAAGCTCGATAGATGAAGCAGAATATGTTTCTGTTGGCTCTCTAAAACTAAAATCAAATCTATCTAGCCAGCCATCAGCATAAACAGGTGACAAAAACAAAGAAAACATTGCTAAAAATACTATACTTTTTTTCATAATTATATTCTATCATTTATAAAACAAAATGTCTAATTAAGGTGTAATTTCTAATCTATTATAAAATATTGTCAACTCATCTGAAGTAGGGATATTGTAAACTATTTTTTTATTCTGATATTTAAAAAATGGATAAAGTCCTAAAGCTTCCGAACCATCTACTGAAATCAAGACAATTTCTCCAACAGGCAAATCAATAGAAGGTAGTTTATCTGGAGATAAAGCTTTTGCTGTCGGGCTGCTTAAATCTGCATAAGGTAACTTGGCTCCAATAGGGGCACGCATCACTAACAAATTTGTTGTAATAGAGCCAACACCCCTAAGAATTTCTATTAATCCATCTATGGCTTGTGGAATTGTTTCTGACAAAGGTTCTATTGGTTCTCTCAAATATTCCTTTAATTCCCTCATAAGCATTAGAGGATTATTGTCATCAGAACTATCCATAATTCTAGAAAGAGCAGAAGTAAAAAATACATTATTATTTCTAACAGATTTCATTGCAATAACAAAATTATGAAGACATCTTAATGCAGAAGGACCTACTAAATTACCTTTTATACAATCTTTAACACTCTTTATCAAAACGTCCGATTCTTGGGCATAAAACATTGCAGATTGCAAAAAGCAAATATTTAAATAAGCAAGCAAATTTGTTAGAACTTTGTCAATTGCTTTTAATTTTTGTTCCTGCGTTGTTGCTTTAAAAACCTCTATCAGTGGAGTAGTTAAAAAAGATGGATATTTTTCAAAAATAACTTTACTATTACTTGGAACAGAAACTTTTGTTTTAACCTCTGTTGATAATTTAGGCTTCGCAATTACTTTCTGGTTTGTTTTTTGTTGAATAGCGTCTTGCAAAATAACTTTATTATTATTTACAGGAACAACATTAACTTGTTGAGATTGAATTTGTTTTTTATCTTCAATCATAGATTCTATTTTTGATTCTTGTTTTGGTTTTATTGGTTCAAGCTTTGGTTCAGACTTTAATTCATTTTTTTCTTCTATACTTAACAAATGTTGTATTTCTTGGATTTGTTCTTGTTCGTTTTTAAACTCTAATTCTGGTTGTATATTAGGAATTGTTTCTTGTTCAGATACTTGTTTTAAATCTGTTTTTACTTGTTGTTTCTGTTCTTGTTTAACATCTTCCGAAATAGGTTCTACATATTCCTGCTTATTTAAAGATTCTGCAATAGAAGCAAAATCCATATTCTCTATATCCAGATTATCTAATTCTATATTTTTGGATGCAATAGAGTTAGAATCATTTTCATTCGAGGAATCGTTATTATAACCATCTATTTGTGTGGTATCTAAATTTATTAAATCCAAAATATCTTTATCGAAGATATCATCTTTTATTGGTTTAACGTTATCTTTATCTGATTCTATTTCAGACATATTTTGTTTTTCATCATTAATTCCGTCTTTTTCTAAATCTGTAAACTCTGTTGAAATAGTTTCTAATTCATTATTCAATATGGCGGAATAATCATCTATGTAATTTTTAGCTTCATTTGTTTTATTTAATATATTTGTTTCTTCTAAATTACTATCTAAATTTGAAATATTAGGTTTTATTATTTCTTGTTCATCTTTTTTTTCATCTGATAAAACATTTTCCTCAATTGTTTCGTCCAAGAAATCAGAATCATCCGTTTTTGGCTTATCTTTAAGGTCTTTTTCTGATTCAAATATATCTGAAAATACTGTTTCATTTTTATCATCTTTTAAATCAGAATTATAGGTTGTTGTTTCATTATTTATATTATTAGTTTTTCTGTCTATGTAGTCTTTATTGAAAGACTCAGAAATATCTTTGGAAATCCATAAATTATCTTGTTTTAATTGCTCATGTAACAACTCTACTTGATTTTTGGTATTTAAATAATCTTCGTTTTTAGAAGTTCCAATCAATACATCAGTTTTTTCGTCTTTCTTATTTGCTTCGCTTAATATCTTTTCTTCATCTTCTTCTTTTATATTTGACAAAGCTGATTCTTCAAAAGAAAAGTCAGTATTTTCTGCAAAGATTATTTTGTCTGGCAATTCGCTAGACTTTTTATCATTTATATTTTCTTCAAAAGAAAAAGTATCTCCAAATCCTTCAATAGTTTTTGCAAAATCTTCCATTTCCGCTTGATTAACATTAAGCAATTCTCTATCTAATTCCTCTTGAGCTTCCCTTAAAGCTCTCTCTTTTTCTTCATTTTCTTTTTGTTTTTGTTCTAATTGAGATTTAAAGGAAATTTTCTTTTCTTCATAGAAATCATTTTTGTTTTCTTGTTCTTGAATATTCTTATTATATTTCGATTTTCTAGGAGTAGCATCAAATGTTTTCAAAGCTTCTCTTGCTTTTCGTGCTATATTCGGATTAGAGTGATATTGAACTTTTGCTATTATTGTTCTAAGCCCATTAGTTATAAGCTTTGGAAGAAATGGAGCAATGCTATTCAATACCCATTCATCTGGAGAGCCCAAAGCATAATCTAATATTATTGCTAGTTCTGCCTCAGGAATCTTTTTTATTACTAAATATGCTGTTCGTGAAACTATGGGGTCTTTATCTGCCACAAGATTAAGAACATAGGCAAAATGACTAGGTCTACCACTATTTATCGCTTTTTCACAAACCATTGCCCTAACATCAGGATCAGGATGTGCAAGACACATTTCTATAAATTCATAACTATTAGGTGGAACAGTATTTCCCATACAAGATAAGACAGCAATAATCATTTTGCTTGGAGCATTGTTCTCAAGATATTGCCACATACTTGGAAGCAAATCATTTATTTTATAGTTTTTATCATTCTTAATACAGTCTAATATTCGTCTTTCCATAGCTATATCTCTAGGAAAGCTTGCTAAAGTAAGACTTACCTGAATCATAAAAACAGCAATAGACTCATCTCTCTCAAAAGTAACGGCTTTTTTTAGCTCTGGCAACAAATCAGTTCGTCTATCAAAAAGGATTCTATATATTGCATCTCTTTTTTTGTATTCATCAGAACTATAAAGTCTGGATATTAAATCTTTTGTCTGTGGAGTTATATTCATTTGAGTCATGTTGTTTTATATTTTATAATTGATTTTATTCCCTTGGGAGTTCTTTTAAATCAGGTGGCCAAATCTCATTACTAGCGTTAAAATCAGACCAACCACTAGACCATTTGGTATGAAAAGAAGAATAACTATTTATATTATTCCAACAATATGTACTACCACCATTTCCATGAATCTTTTTATTTTCTACTCCAAAGCAATTTGAAGAATAATTTTCTGTAGTAGCATTACATTTTCCAAATAAAAGGCCACCATATCCAACGACAACATCTACATAAGTATAATTATTAGGTGACGGATTAGCATAAATATAACAATTAGAAGCCTTGCCTATTACGTATCCGATAATTCCACCACGATTAGAAGTTGTATTTCCTCCATTTATACCATAAACATAACAGGAAGAAACTTGCCCCAAATTGTGATCGATTAACCCACCATAACGGAAGCCAGAATAAAGAGATATTTCTCTAGCATAACACTTATTAATATTTCCATTAATATCATTATAACCTACAAAACCACCCTCATATTCATAATTAGTAACTTTAATATCGTTTGCAAAACTTAACGATATACTACCATCGTTATACCCGACAAAACCTCCAAAATACTGACCTATAGAATTGCTACCACTTGTAACTGTAGCTGTTTTAACCTTAGAATTAGATATGCTACTTCCTGTATTATTTCTAGCAACCATACCACCTACGTAATTAGCCCCTGTAATAGTAGCATTTTCAATAGAACAACCGTTTATTGAGCTAGAAGTAGAAGCAACTAATCCAGCAACATTATCTGCACCAGTAACAGAAACAGTATCAATTGAGCAACCTATTATAGAACCTGTGTTATATACAGCCAAGCCAGCAACATTGTTTTGTCCTGTTACATTAACATTATCAAATATAAGATTAGAAACAGTCCCTGTATTAGTCGCTATAAAAGCTTGGTTGTCTGATGTTGGACTATTTATTAATAAATTAGAAATCTTTTTTATGTTTCCTTCATATTCACCATCATAGTTACAAGCAAAAGTCGGAATTGGAGTCCAAGTTGAAAATTCTGTTCCATATAAATCTATATCTTCAATCTGTTTAAAATAGTTTGTAGCTGTAGAAGAGTAATCTCTGACCAAATTAAGCTGATATGCATTAGTGACTAAGAATGGACTATCTTCAACACCTCGACCTTGATAATAGAAGGTTTTAAATGTTTTAGTTGTAAATCCATTAACAATTACTCCATCTATAGCAGGACTTTCAGACATAGAAATTGTAAATGTTGTTGAAGCTGCAAAATGATGATCAACATAAGTTAATGTATATTTTCCATCTTCTGGGTCGTTATCATTCCAATATTGTCCAATAATAGTTGCACCACTTGCAACTGTAATCTTTGCTTTTATTCCATCAACTACCCAATCTGCTAAGCCTGTAACCCCAGTAGTTAATACAAAACTTGGGTCAGAATAATATAAACTATCAGTAAATACATTTGGTGACGTGTCATCAGGCCCATAGCCTTCTTCTGTTAAAGCAAGATTAATTTCAGCCATCGTAGTAAAGCTTTGGCTGAAAGATTTAACAGGAATACCGTCAAATACATTATTTGAAATAGAAATAGTATAAGTTTGTCCATTACTTAGAACATTATCAAAAGCAATATCCACAGAGTTACTTGCTGAAGTCTTATTGATACTTGCAGATGGAGAAATAGATAAAGCTCCATTTATAGCAGATATGAGCGAAGTATGAGAATCTGATGGTGCTGTATAATTACTTGGTGACAAAGTAAATACAGGTTTACAGCTATAACGATTGTCATAAATCTTGTTGACGGCATCATTCAAAGGAAGCGTAAGCGTTATAGACGCCATTGTGGTAAAAATTTTATTTGTTGTGAAAGGATTAATAGTTAAGCCAGAAACACTAGGTGTATTCATAGATATTGAATAATTTGTTTCTGTTTCTAGATTGCTATTAAAAGAAAGGACATATCCTGTCGGACCATTACTAATAGTATAAAGAGAAGAGGATATATCTACGCCATTTTTCTGAACTTTAATATAAGATTTTATAGTATTCTTATTTGCATCACTCAAAGAAGTATAATCAGAAGGTTCCTCTGTAGTAATATTAAAACTTGGATTAAGTTTATAATCAGTAGAATAATTGGAATCAAAAACATTACCTGCTACATCAGTTGGTGTTGTAAAATTAATTTCTCTAAATGTCAGGAATGTTTTGCTTATTGTTGGATTAGTTACATTTACTTCTTCGTCAATCGCAGAAGACAAATCCATTGAAATCGTATATGTTTCTCCATTAACAAGATTGCTATTAAAACTAATCAATAAGTCATCTCCACTCCAAGTAGTATTTTCTATATCAGCATCTGGTGCTATACTAATAGCATTTTCAATTGCCGATGAATAGTCCGTTTTAAATTTAGAATAAACAGGAGACATAGAAAGTTTAAACTGTGGACGAACTATATATTCTTCATACCCTGGTTGTTGATTCGAGGCTAAATCTGGATAATCTGTTATTGTGAATCCTACATTTTGAATTGTTTTAAATGTTTTAGTAGTAAAAGGAGTTACATTTACATCTAAGCTATCAACTGCATCCATTGAAATTGTATAAGTTGTATTAGACGTTAATTGATTTATACAAGATATATTTATTGCTGTTCCAGCTCCATTCCAAGCTTTATTAACAATAGAACTTGGAACATCAACCCCACCTGTTTTGACTTTTACAGCAGCTAAAATAGTTGCTTTATCAGAAGCCTGTAAACTCAGCTGTGGAGTAATAGTAAAGCTTGGTTTTAACATATATAGTTCTTCCACACTATTGTCATAAATATTGCCACTTACATCTGCAACAACAAAAGTTAAACTAGGCATTGTTTCAAAATCAAAATTACTAAACTGCGTATAAGTTACACCAGAAACATCAAAATTATGAGCCATTGAAATCGTGTAATGTGAATTTTGAATTAGTAGGGAATTTGGCGTAATAGTTAAAATATGAGTGGTATCATTCCAAGTTGGAGTCCATGCAACTGTTCCACCACCCTGTTTGGTAATTGTTATTGCATTTTCAATATTAGTTTT
>CAJOQX010000340.1 GCA_905236865.1 Candidatus Rifleibacteriota bacterium | reverse complement strand
CATTAAAGATCTTCATATCACAGGCAGAAAGCCTGTTTTTTGTGCTTATAAACGAGGTTGTGGAACATAGAATTATAACTGGAAGCAGCAAGATTTACATAAGCTTATTTTTCTAATTGTTGTCGATTAGACTAATGATTTAAGTATTTAAAAATAAATCTTTTAAAGTAAATAAAACAGCGTTGTCTTTTTTGGCACAACGAATAACAGAATCAGAATAGCCTGATTTACTGAAAAAATAGATATATTTTTCTTTTATATTTGGAAAAGCTTTCATTGCTGTTTTTAAATCATTATATTCTTCAATAGGCATTTTTTTTGAAGTATATTTACATTCAACAAATATAGCTTTCTTGCCTGATTTATCAAACATTAGAATATCTACATCATCTTGAGCTCTGATTTCAGGATTATTACCCCACCATTTTCCTATTTTATATGGAACGAATGGCAATTTGCCTTTTTTAGCCTGTCTTATAAGGTATTCCTTACATATTCCTTCAAATGCTTCTCCCATAAATTCTGGAATACTAGCCATTATTTCTTTTACAGCATTGTTTGTTCCAAGCATTTCGTAATATGCATTATTAGTAAATTCAAAACGGAACCAAAATTTAAATAAATTATCTGTAATTTGATAAATTCCTTTTCGACTATTAGAGTTTTCTCCACAAGGAACATTCTTGTCGATTAATCGAATACTTTGCAAAACAGTTAGATATTTTGATACTTTGCTGTTACTTTCATGAATATAGTCTGCTATTTCCTGAACTTTATTTTTACCATTAGCAATAGCGCTTAAAATGCTGTTATATGTGTTTGGTTCTCTAAGTTCAGCCTTTAATAAATTCGATGGTTCTTCGTGTAGATATGCACCATTTTTTATAATTCTTTCAGCTATATTTTGATCTAATGATATATTATCATCGAAGGCTTCCAAATATCTGGGAACACCGCCTAAAATTCCATAAGCCAATAATTTCTGTTCGTTTGTAAATTTTGGAAAAAATAAACTACTATCTAAATAGTCAAAAGGTAATACTTCTAGATTGGAAGTCTGTCTATCGTGAAGTGGACTCTTCCTTCCCATAACTTCACTTTCCATAAAGCTTACAGATGAGCCACATAAAACTAAAAAAATATTTTTATTGTTTTTCCATAAATGGTCAATAGTATGCTGAAGAATTGATTTTATAGTCGGGTTTTCTTCGGCTATAAAGGGAAATTCATCTATTATAATTAGAGTTCGTTTGTTGATTTTCCTGTCTATATATTCAAAAGCATCTTTCCAAGTCTTAAAAGAAGAAATAAACATACCATCCAGTTTTAATTGAATCATTTTGGAAAAATCTTCCAGGTTTAATGCGTCATTTTTGGCTTGAGCAGGATAAAAGATTGCATTTTTATCTTTTGCAAATTCTTGTAGAAGAGTTGTTTTCCCAATTCTTCGTCTTCCATACATTACAAGAAATTCAAATTTGTTACTATTGTATAGGGCTTCAAGATGCTTTAATTCTTCAATTCTACCAATCATTATAAAATAACCTACTCATAAGTAATATACTTTAGAATAGTTTAATTTAATATTGAATAGATGTCAATTTTATTTATAAAAAATTTAAATAAATCTCCTTTAAGGAAGTTATTGTTTTTACCAAAATTAAAATAAAGGAGATTTATAAAATGGGTATTTACTTAGTTTCTTGGGAACCAGATCGTGATGAATACGACAAAGACTTGTTAGGTTTAGAGCCAGAACTTATTTATGAAGAAAAATATATAGAAGCGAATTCAAAAAAAGAAGCAATAAAAAAAGCAAAGTATGGGTGACAAGCTATTCGTCATGTTGACGAAAAGTCTTATGAAGCTTTTGAAATAAATGCTGGATTGTTTAAGAAGCGATTAGAATTAGAAACAATAAATTATGAAATAAACCGTATACCAGAAATTTTACTTAAGCTTAATAATAGAAGAGATTATTATCAAATGGAATTAAATCACTGCAAAGATTCTCCTTATTCAAAATTTGATTTAGCACATTATGGTTCAGAGTTAAATAGATGCGATGAATTAATATCATTAGCGACAAAAATGTTAAATGGATTAAAAAAACTAGAAAACATTCTAATATATATCGGAAAAGGCAATAAAGATAATGCGGAATTAGAAGAGCAGAAAGAAATAAAATTAGAAGAGGTAAAAAAACTATACAAGGTTTTATATCTAGATAATAAACTATAACTATATAGTAAAAGGCAGCTCATAGCTGCCTTTGATTCAATCTTTCTTTTCTCTTTCAGATTGTTTAATTGCTTTTTCCACAACCCTAAGAGCACCTTCATTATTATTGCTTTTAAGTAATTCTTCAAGAGCATAAAGGAAAAATATAAAT
>CAJOQX010000339.1 GCA_905236865.1 Candidatus Rifleibacteriota bacterium | reverse complement strand
ATTGTCATAAACGTATAGCTTTCAGGGCTAAAGCCCTTATGCTATACTTATTATGATAAATAAGTAGGCTTTTCTTATCTCTCGATTTTTTTTAAAGCGGACAGTTACTTGCTCAACCTTATTCTCCTCCGCGGTCTCTGTATGAAAAGAGATAAGAGAAGAGCTTAGAGATAAGTGGATTGTTTGGGCTTATGAAAGTTTTTTACAAAATTGGATGTTGCTTATAATGTTCTGCTAGAATTTTTAAACCTTCTTCAATAGAAATTCTGGGGACATAACTAAAATCACGTTTTGCTGCTTCTATATTAAACCAATGGTCGTGGGCTAATTCACAAGCCATCCATGGAGTAATAGGTTGTTCGCTCTTTATTTGAAAAGTTCGATAAATCCACTCGACAATAACACCTATTCCATAAGCTAATTTAAATGGAATCGTAGCATTAACAGGTTTACAACCAGCAGTAGCAATAAGTTTGTTTGTTATATCTTTTATTGGTGTGGGTTCTCCATTTGTGATAAAGTAAGCTTTGCCAGCGCAGGCTGAATTGGGTTCAAGATGTTCTGCTGCAAGAATATGAGCTTCGGCGGCATTATCTATAAAAGTAGTATCAACTATATTTTTACCATCACCGACAAATTTCATTTTACCTGCTCTAGATTTTTTAACCAATCTAGGAACTAAATGATTGTCACCAGGACCCCACATTAGATGAGGTCTTAGAGCAACAGTGGATAGTTTTGGACCGTTTGCTATTAATACGGCTTGTTCAGCCATAGTTTTGGTTTTTGGGTAATAAGCTTTGTGGTCAGTAGGGTAGGGGAGGCTTTCATCGCCATTTTGTATGCCTTTAGAACCTATTGCTACACTAGGAGTGCTTGTATAAACTAGTTTTGTGATGCCTAGCTTTTTGCAAGCTTCGATTACAGCTAATGTTCCACGATAGTTGATTCTTTCATACTCTGAATATGGTTCAGCTACACCAGCTTTTGCAGCAGTGTGGAAAATTATATCGCAACCTTTTGCAGCTTCTAGCACAGCATTTTCATCGGATATTTCACCTTGAAAAACTTTACATCCCATTTCTTCTAGGTCAGGGTATTTTCCACGGCTTAAAATATGAACTTTTACTCCTTTTTTTAGAAGCATTTTTACTATAGCTCTACCAAGAAAACCACTTCCACCTGTAACAAGAGCTGTGATGGCTGAATTTAGTTCTGACATAATAAATAATAATCCCCTTTTTTGTTTATTCTATGTTTAATCCAGTAATTTCACCGTAAGTTCCACGAGAATGTCCATAAGAAGCTATAATTTGACTATTATTGTTCCCAAAAACTTTGCTATTTTCTATAGCTGCATTTTTATAGGTGTTATCGTTTATTCCTGCTATACCACCTCTAGCAGAAACAGATTCAAGTGCTGCAAAAACATTAAAAGAACGTAAAGCTGTAAAACTTGAAAGTCCTTTTCCCGTAATAGAATAATAATTACAATGGCTTATAAGACCAGCATTTCGTCCAGCAATTCCTCCAACAGCCAAAAAGCCGTCACTTAACATTTTTAAGTTAGACAGCGAGGCAGAATTATAAACTTTTCCAGTATTATCGCCAACAATACCTCCTAGTAAAGCACTAGGCACATCTTCACATTTTATAATTGAACCTCTTGTATTAGAACAGCCTTGAGAAATACATTCGGAAATATCTGCAACGTTAAAACCAACTATACCGCCGACAGCAATTCTTTCAGTACTGTAACCACTAACTGTTCCTGCTGTATTGCATTTGGTTATTAGGGTAAGAATGTGGCTTTGATTTTTGTATTTAGGTTTTATATCTATGGGAACAACTGAATGACAGTCACATACGTAAGTTGAACTTTCGTTAAAACCAGCAATTCCTCCAACCCATGCAGGAGCAATAGATGAATTACCCGAAATTGAAGCTGATTCAGACAAAGTAGATTGTTTAATAGTAGAACCTGTTCTATTTTCTCCGACTATTCCACCTATTGCACAAACAGAATCAAAATCTCCCAATGAGTGTCCTATAATTCTCCCATCAAAAGAACAATTTTTTATATTAGAATTAAATGCTGAATAACCAGTTATACCACCTAAATAAAGGCATTTTTCTGCTTTAACTTGTAAGTTAGAATCTGATGATATACTACAATTACTTATATTTGTATTGTTTGAACAGGCTGTAATTGCACCAAGACAAACACGACCTGTTAGGTTAAGATTTGCCTCAATATCTACTATTATATTTTTTATGTCAGCATTAGAGGTATAACCCCAAATTCCAGCTAGTTTAATGTTTCCATCAACAGCACCTAATTCTTTTATTGAAATTCTGTGTCCTTCACCGTCATAATTACCTGTAAAGGGGTTAGAAAAACTACATATCGGTGAAAACTCTTTATCGCTAATATCTATGTCTTTAGTTTGAATAAAATAGGCATTAGGGAATTTATTTATATTTTGTAATTGTTCTGCGTTTTCTATCCAGAAAGGCGATTCTTTTGTCCCTTTTCCTGCACCAAAGTATTGATTGTTGTCTGCACTAAGTATATTATTGCTGAAAAGTAGAGAAATACCAGCTAATAAGCAGAGTTTTTTACAAAAATTCTTCATTGTTTACCCCTTTAGTGAAAGTTACTTTAACATTATAGCTTACTTATTTTAATGAAACAATATTTTTAATTATCTTATATCTTTAATCTTAAATAGAGTTTGTGATATACTGCTATTAGAGAATTATTTATCAAAATGACAATGTGATAATTGGTTTTATGGATTGCCACGCCTGTCTACGGCAGGCTCGCAATGACGATTCATATTAATTATTAATTTGTCAAAAAAATGATATAAAAGGAATGATTAACTATGAATAAAATTCGTGTTGCTATGTGGGGTTTTGGTGCAATGGGTAGCGGAATGGTTCGCTTGATGCTTCAAAAGTCAGGTATTGAAGTTGTCGGTGTTATTGACCAGCGCAAAGAAGTTGTTGGAAAAGACATTGGCGATGTTCTTGAACTTGGCAAAAAAATAGGCATTGTTGTTACCGATAAGCCCGAAGAAGTTTTAAAGAAAGACAAAGTAGACGTTTGTTTACAAGCAATACATTCATTTACAAAGAAGATTTTCCCAAGTCTGAAAACTATTATTGAAAGTGGCATTAACGCAATTTCTATTGCAGAAGAAATGTCTTGCCCTGCTGCTCAAGAGCCAGAACTTGCTAAACAAATAGATGAATTAGCAAGAAAACACAATGTAACAGTTCTTGGAACAGGTATTAATCCTGGTTTTGTATTAGACCAAATGGTAATCAATCTGACTGGAGCCTGTTTGAATGTTAAACACATTGAAGCAAGCAGAATCAATGACCTTTCTCCATTTGGTAAAACTGTTATGGAAACCCAGGGCGTAGGAACTACTCCAGAACAATTTTATGCAGGTCTTAAAGACGGCTCAATAGTTGGTCATATTGGTTTCCCAGAATCTATAACTATGATTTCTGACGCTTTAGGTCTTGGCGTAGACAAAATAGAACAGACAAGAGAACCGATTATAAGCAATACTCATCGTGAAACTCCAGTTGTAAAGGTTGAACCTGGTATGGTTGCTGGTTGCCGTCATATCGCTGTTGGTTACAGCAAAGGTGTTGAAGTTATAAAACTAATTCATCCTCAACAAATTCACCCCGAAGTAGAAAAAGTTGATACTGGCGATTATATCAAGATTACAGGAGATCCAAATATCAGTCTTTCAATTAAACCTGAAATTCCTGGTGGCAAGGGAACAATGGCAGCCGCAGTCAATATGATTCCTCTAGTTTTCAGAGCTCCAGCAGGTTTAAAGCGTATGTCCGATATGCCAATTCCAGCTTGTTTGATGGGCGAAAGTGCTTACAATAGAGGTTTTTAATATGGTAAAAGCAGGAACATGGGTTGAAATTGAAAAAGTATTATTAACTCCTGAACAGCGTGCTCCACAAGTTCCAGAAGATACAAAAAAAGTGCCTTATGTAATGAGAGTTTCAGGTTTCTTGCAGAAAGATGCAGAACTTAATTCAGAAGTTACGGTAAAAACTCTTAGCGGGCGTATCGTTGATGGAACTTTAGTATTAGTAAGACCTCACTACGAACACTCTTTTGGTGATACAGTCGAAGAACTTCTTACAATAGGTCTTGGAGGTGAAATATGAGCAGAGATACTTCCTATCAGGCAGTAATGGCACGCAAAAACGAAATTATGAAAATGTCTATGGGGCTTGATTACGATGTTTACAAGACTGGTGAATTAGCCTTTGATTATGAAAAAATGATGGATGATTGCGGTTTCACTCTCGAAGATGTAATTCGTATTCAAGCTGAAACAAAAGTTGGTAACACTCCAATTTATGAATTAAAGAATTTGACTAATGCTGTTCGCAAAACCTGCAAACCTGGAAAAGGGGCTAGAATCTTCGTAAAAGACGAAGCTGCAAATGCTTCTGGAAGTTTTAAGGCTAGACGTGCTTCTATTTCTGCTTATGTTGCTCAACAAAAAGGCTATAAAGGCATGGTCGCAGCAAGTTCTGGCAACTATGGTGCTGCAGTAGCTTCACAGGCTGCTCAACGAGGTTTAAGATGTATCGTTGTTCAAGAAATTTATGATTCTAACAAAATTGGTCAGCCTGAAATAGTTGAAAAAGCTAGAAAATGTGAAGCTTTCGGAGCAGAAGTTATTAGACTTACTGTTGGACCAGAATTATTCTATTATAACCTTATGGTTCTTGAAGAAACAGGCTATTTCAACGCTTCTCTCTATACTCCATTTGGAATCAAAGGCGTTGAAAGTCTTGGCTACGAGCTAGTTCATCAGATTAGAGAAAAAACAGGCAAAGACCCAGACGCAGTTATGATTACACAAGCTGGCGGTGGAAACCTTACAGGAACCGCTCGAGGAATGCTTGCAGCAAATTGTAATGCAAAAGTTGTAGCTTGTTCTGTTGATTTATCTGGTCTTCACATGGCTTCAGACCACGATTTTAATAGAAAATCATTTACTACGGGTCACACTGGTTTTGGTGTACCCTTTGCTGTATGGCCAGACAGAGCTGACGTTCCAAGAAATGCCGCTAGAAGCTTACGCTATATGGACGATTATATACTTGTAAGACAGGGAGAAGTATTCTATGTTACTGAACTTCTTTCTAAATTAGAAGGTATGGAAAGAGGACCTGCTGGCAATACAAGCCTTACTGGAGCAGTTACTCTTGCTCGTGAAATGGATGAAGACCAGATTATAGTTGTTCAGGAAACAGAATATACTGGAGCTGGTAAACATCATAACTCTCAGCTTTCATTTGCTCGTCAGATGGGAATCGAAGTTCGCCGTGGCGACCCAACTGAAGGTGTAAACGGCAAGAGCATTGTTATTCCAGAACACCTCATTCAGGTTACAGGTCATAAACAGGATATGCAGAAGCTTAGAATGTCTTATTTGAAGAATGCCTGCAAGCATGTAGACCCATCAAAATGGACAGATGTAGACAAAGCTTTTGTAGCCGCTGATTGTAAGCGTGATTTGCCTTGGTTAGAAGAATCTCTTAGTAAGTTGAAAGCTGAAAACTGAAAGTAGAGGGTAGAGGGTTGAGAATTGAGAATTTAAAATCTCTCTTCTCCCTCCTCCCTATCCCCTATATAAATATTTGTCTAGCTCAAATGACTTTTTCAAAAATTTATTAGCAAGTTTAACAGAAGGGATATTATCGTTTTCTACAACATAACTCATTTTTAAATTATGTTCATTAAATTGTTGTAGCATACCATCTAGTAAATAACTTCCGAAACCTTGGTTTCTGTATTCGGGATTTATTTCGATAGCAACTTCTGCATAATGCCAACTGCTTTTAATTAATTTACAATAACCACAAATTCTGTTTTTCATTATTAAATAAAGGTCATCTATTCTGCTGTTGTATGGAGATGCTTTCGTTTTTATATTTTTTCTAAGTAATGAATTATCTACAAAACTATCGTATTCGTTGTTAGAATCTATACTATTAGTTAAAGAAGTGTTTTCGAAATATAACAAACTACCGTTGTAGATACAATTCGAAATAATTTGTAAATCGGTATTTTTATCGACTAATAAAATATAATCTTTTTTAAAAGGAATATCACAAATATAGTTTTTTGCTTTATTGAAATCTCCAACAAGTCTGACAATATTCCAATCATAAGAGTTATCAGAAGCTTTTAAACATATCCAGCCAGTTTTTTCATCGGCTTCAATGAAAACAACATCATCTGGATTTTTTTCTAATCTATCTATTTCTTCAATATATTTGTTTTCTTGTTCATACAGCAATTCAAGTAATTTCATATATCCTCTTAAATAAAAAATGCTTGGTTTCCCAAGCATTTTTTATTTGTTTTATTTGTTGACTTAATCAGCTGTTTTCCAAGTGTTTACTTTTTCAGTAATCATTTCCAAAAGCTTATCAGAAGCTTCTGCACTTGAACTTTCTACAGTTAAATTAACAAAGGGTTTGTCTGAATCAGGAAGAACCAACACCCAATCGCCTTTTCCCATAAGAATCTTAACACCATCAATCAATTCTGTTTCTTTATCTTTAGCAAATTCCATTGCATATCTCATAACTTTGCCTTTGGCTTCCCAAGGACATGGAAGTTTATTTGTGCGAGTATAGAATTCTGGAACAGAATCAACGATTTCAGCCAAAGACTTATTGAGTTTAGCAATAGCTTCAAGGAGTTTAACAGAAGCATAAATGCCATCAAAAGCAGCTTGGAAACTAGAGAATATAGTTCCGCCCTTTTCGTCTAAGCAGATTTCGATATCTTTGTTAAGGGCAGCATCATTTAAAGCTCTAACACTTGTTTTTGTGCGAACTATTTTGCATTTGTTCTTTTCAGCAAGTTTTTCAAGCTGAGATGTTGCAGAAACAGGAACAGCTATAGTTGAACCTGGCTTCATATCAAATATTATTTTTGCCCAAGTGAGCATCGCTTTTTGACCCTGAATTACTCGGCCATTGTTATCAACCATAGTGATATTTTCAGAACCATTACCCATTATAATACCAAGATCGGCATTTAATGATTTTACCATTTTAGTAACGGTTTCACGTGATTGGCTTTGAGAGAGATCCCAAATCTTATCTTCATCATGATAAGCATTAAGAGTAATAACTTCGCAACCTAATTTGCCTAAGAAACCATTAAATACACCACTTGCTTCACTGAAAGCAAAATCAAGAACTATTCTTAGTTTTCTGTTCTTAATTGCTTCAACGTCAATGCTTTTCAATAGCTCAGCACAGTAATTTTCTGGAACTCGAGGAGGATAAGTTATTTCACCAACATCAACTACATTAGCTCTAACAAAATCTTCTCTATTGAATAGACGTTCTATAGATTTTTTTGTTGCAGTTGAAATATCTCTGCCTTGTTGGTCAAAAATCTTGATTTCGAGCTGATTTGGATTGTCGTCAGCCATTTTTACATGAACTCCACCATCACGCAGGAAAGCATTTGGTTTATATCTTGCAACTGGTTCTGGAGTAGCTCTTAAATCTGCAACATTAATACCAGCAGAAGTAAGACCACAGATAATAGAACGGTTAATCATTCTGCTGACTTTTGTAGCATCACGAGAAAGTATAATACTAGAGCCTTTTTTCAAGCTAGACCCATAAGCAGCTCCAAGTTTACAAGCCATTTCAGGAGTAATTTCAATATTTGCAAGACCAGAAATGCAAAAATCAGTAAAGAGATTCTTACTGTATTTATCGCTATAAATCAAGCTGGCGAGAACAGTTGAACCTTCTTCAACTTCTTTTTTAGGCCATATTTTTATATTTTCACGAACTACTGCATTTTTGCCAATTATACAATCTTCGCTTATGATTGAGCCACTTTCAACTTCGGCTCCTTCATTAATTTTGCTTCTGCTACCAATTACTGCTTTACCTAATTCAGCCCTTTCGCCTATTTCTACGTCTGACCATACTGTAGTGCCTTTTAAACGAGCGTTTTTATGGACTATTGAATTGTCGCCAATTACACAATTTTCTAATTCGCAACCATCTTCAACAGTGCAGTTGTTGCCAATAACAACTCCGCCTTTGAATTTAACTTTATTGGTGTTGATTTTGCAGTTTTTGCCAACATAAACGTCACGACCGATAATGTTAAGTCTTTCGCCTGGAAGCTGAACTCTAACATCGCCATTAAGAACGTTTTGATGAGCCAAAATGTATTCGTCAAGACTTCCTATATCTTTCCAGTAACCATCTGCAATATAGCCATAAAGAGGCAGACCTTCTTTAAGCATTAATGGGAAAAGATTCTTGCTGAAATCAAATTCTGTCTTTTCTGGAATATATTTTAAAATTTCTGGTTCAAGAATGTATATACCAGTGTTTATTGTATCTGAAAAGACTTCGCCCCAACTAGGCTTTTCAAGAAAACGAATGATTTTTCCATCTTGACCAGTTATAACAACACCGTATTCAAGAGGATTAGAAACTCTAGTAAGAACCATAGTGGCCATTGCTTTCTTTTCTTTATGGAACTTAATAGCTTCTGAAAGGTCAAAGTCTGTTAAAACGTCACCTGAAATTATAATAAAAGGTTCGTCTTTTAGCTTTTCTTCTGTATTTTTAACACTACCAGCAGTACCATAATCTGCGGCTGCCATCTGGTATTCCATTTCAATGTCGAATTTTTTCCCATCACCAAAATAATTTGTGATTACTTCAGGTTGAAAATACAAAATTGAACAAATTCGTTTGAAATCATACTGTTTGAGAAGATTGATAATGTGTTCCATCATTGGAACATTTACAACTGGTGCCATTGGTTTTGGTATGTTACAAGTGATTGGTCGCAAGCGTGTGCCAAAACCGCCTGCCATGATAACTGCCTTCATATTATTTCCTCGCTCATTCCTTATTTCTTGATTGGATTTAAAATTCCATCTTTTTTATATTAAAATTCTAATAAAATTTAGTCAACAACTTTTTCTCTTTTGCAGGGAAAAGTCATTTATTGTTTTTTTATAAGGTCAAATATTATGACAATAAAAAAACTTATTATAACTTTTTAATTTCTTTCATGATTTCAGGCATTATTTCTCCTGCTTTGCCTTTGAGAAAATGTGTTGTAGTTCCTCTTGTTAATGCACTTGGTTCTATATTGATTTCAATAACTTTAGCATTATTCTGTCTCGCAATAGTTGGAATCATACAAGCAGGCATAACTTCGCCTGTTGTACCTACGATTAACATAACATCTGATTCTGTTGCTTCTATCATAGACATTCTATATGCTTTTTCTGGAATTCCTTCACCATAGAAAACGAAATCTGGTTTTATTTTTCCCCCGCATTTTGGACATTTAGGTGGCATTGGGTCAAATTTAAAGGTTTGGGCTGAAAAGCGTTCATAGCAATCTAAGCATAAAAGAGTGCTTGCTGTTCCGTGAAATTCATATACAACTTTACTACCTGCATCTTGATGAAGATTGTCTATGTTTTGTGTGACTATAGCTTTCATTAAACCCATTTCTTCTAATTCTGCAAAGGCAATATGAGCTGGATTGGGCTTAGCTTGACCAAAGAAATCATAAAATATTTTCTTTATGTCTTTCCAAGAATCAGCATAATGGTGTTCAAAGTAATTTATTTCTATGAAAGTAGGATCTATCGTATTCCAAAGACCGTTAATGCCTCTGAATGGTGGAATTCCGCTTTCTACAGAAATACCTGCTCCTGTGAAACCAGTTAGATGTTTAGAGTTTTTTATAATCTTTGCGACTTCTTTTATTAAATTTTTATCCATTATATTTCTCCTTTGTTATTTTTATATTATACTATTATCAAAAGTTTAATTTTTTGGCAATGTAGAGAGTAAAAGATTAAGAAGAAAGATATTTGTTTTTTTAATCTTATAATAATATGTTTTTTTAACAATATAAGTTTTGTTATAATTTTGGTATAGAACAATTATAATTTTGAGGTAACTCTAAATGGAAAAAAAGAATAATGGTATTTATATTGGAATATTTATTATATTCTTTATTGCTATTTTATTTATTGATAAAGTTTCTAATATTATTATTATGCACGATAAAGAACTTGCGAAAGAAAAACAAGTAAAAGCTCGTACTGACTATGAAACTCAAATGACAGTCGATCTTTCAGAGTTATTTCCATCTATAATGGCAAATATGGTTTTATGCTCTTCAGGCACTTTTATAATGGGCAGTCCAAAGGATGAAATAGGTAGAAGAGATGGTGATAAAGAGCTACAGCATCAAGTAACAATATCTAAGCCATTTTATATTGGTAAATATGAGGTAACTCAGAAAGAATATATATCTGTTATGGGGGAAAACCCATCGAAGTTTTTAGGTGAAAATAGACCTGTAGAAAATGTTACATGGTATGATGCAAAAGAGTTTTGTAAAAAGATGAATAATTATGTTTTGAATGAGAAAGCTAAGGAAATTCCCAAAAATTATATCTTTGATTTACCTACAGAAGCCCAATGGGAATACGCTTGCCGTGCTGGCACTACAACTTCCTTATGTACAGGAAAGAACATAACATCTGAACGTAATCGTTGTAGCAATGCTGATGAAGTAGCCTGGTATTATTATAATTCTGGAAATGAAACTCATGATGTCGGATTGAAAAAACCAAATGCTTGGGGTATTTTTGATATGCATGGCAATGTAAGAGAATGGTGTAGAGATAAAGAAGATGATTACCCTCCGTATGCAGTAATAGATCCAATAGGTACAAGTGAATCTTCTAATTATGTTGTCCGTGGCGGTCCATTTTCAGGATACACTTTTGGAGTGCGTTCAGCAGACAGATGTGGATCTGAACCTAACTATCGTATAAATGTTTTTGGCTTTCGCCTTGCTCTTGTTCCCATTGATTGATTTAACTAATGTACAAAACTATGTTTACTTTGCTAAAAAAATGTTATAATTAAGAGGTGATGAAAAGAAATATACGCCAATATTTTGTTTTAATATTGTTAATTATAGCTGTTTTTGAGTTTAACTTCATCGGTTGTGGCGGTGGAGGTAGTGGTTCAAATAGCTATAATGGTGCTTCAACTTCAAAAGAAGAATCACAGATTTATTCATCTCCATCTGTTTATTCCTCAGCACGTGGAACTTTTTATGTTCCTTCAGTCTATTCAGATTTTATAGCACAGGCATTAGAAGAAAACACTGTAAAAGAAAGTAGTTCGATTACTTTAATTGAACGAAATCCAAAAGCTAATGAAAGCAAGCTTTTCGGAAATGATTGCACTCGTATTTATCGCCTTATAGGGGCTTATAAAGAAACAGGTCTTGTGGGGTCAAAAAAAATAGAAAAAGTAGATAAACCAATACAAATTTCTATTCAAAAGACTTTTCCAAACGACAGTGAAGATTTCTATCTTGGTGTTAGAACTTCGAGCGATGCAGATTGGCAATATTCTAAATTAGAGAATACTTTTGATAAAACTTATTTTCTTGCTTCAGGTCGTTATTCAGCAAGTCAGACTACTAATTTTACTTTCAATTTTGAAACCTATAACCTTGATGAAGAATTTGCTATATTTAGGTCTCCAAGCATACAAAATTCTCCAGCCCTTTTTAGAAGCCCTAGCAATATGGTTATTTCTAATATGAATTTTTCTGTTAAGCTTCCATATCTAGATTTGAAATTGGGTGACGATGGTGAATTATATTATAATACAGACTTAGTAATTAATACTTGTATGACTTCTAGCTCATGGAATTTTACAGATTGCAAAGTCCAAACTATAATTACTTTTTTGACAGACAGTGACACTATTGTTAAAACATTAAGGGTTGTAGGGCGAACGATGCAGTTTGCTGACCAGACTGTTTCAGACAGTCGTAACGGAGCAGGTAACAAGTATACTCATACTATAAGCTTCGATGATTATTCTCAGCCTAGTGTAACCGACAGAGTTGCAACATACTCTTTCACTTTAAAATTAAGAAATATACCATATAGTGAATTTCCTGATTCTTTCAGAATTAAAACCATTCTTACTGATGGCTCACAAAATACTTATGCTACAGAATCAAATAT
>CAJOQX010000338.1 GCA_905236865.1 Candidatus Rifleibacteriota bacterium | reverse complement strand
TATGAGAGTCTATGAAGACCTTGATAAAATAGACATTAAATCTTTTATAGAATCCAATAAAGAAATTCATTATGAAAACAAGGAAAAGATTTATCCTTCGGCTTTTTTTAAACAGATAGAAAAGGATTTAGAAGAGTTAGAAGAGTTTGAAGAGTTAGAAAAGCAAAATGAAAATAATATAGTAAGTCAAAAAGATTTTAGTAATTCCAATAAATTTGCATAAATTTATATATCTATTTGCGAAAATTTTGCAAATAGATATATAAATTAATTGACTTATAAAAATTATATATGGTATTTAGATTATCGGTTCTAAATATTTATGGTTTGTGAGGTGATTAGTGTGCTTTTGGAATTTAAAACAAAAAATTATAAGTCGTTTCTAGATGAAATTGTATTTTCAATGGTTCCAGCACCTAAGCAAACTGGACTTGACTATAGTATTCATTCAAAAAAAATATCTAGTAAAACATATAAAAGTCTCTGTTCTGCAGTAATATATGGTCCTAATGCGTCTGGTAAAACTAATATTATTGGAGCCATGGATGCGATGAAAGCTATCGTATTAAGGGGAACAATTTCAAACTCAGAAATAACAACGTCACCTAACTATGCAGCTAATTTACTAGAATTAATTCCAAATTGCAATAGTAAACAAGCAACGCCTACAGAATTCTCAATAAAATTTATAGAAAAAAATCTTTTGATAGAATATTCATTGAAATTAGACTTAGGAAAATTTATGGAGCTAGATTTTTCTAGAAAGATTTTGGAAGAATCGCTAAAAGTAGATGGTAAACTAGTCTTTTCTAGAGGTAAAAAACTGGAAGTAAATTTTCCTAGCAAAATCAAATTATTAATTAACAATAGTATAGAGATTTCCAAAAAAGATTTGCTTACCAAAATAGCAGAAAGTAGCTTAATTCCTACCGATTTATTTTTAAATAACGGATTCAAATCTATCTTTTCAAGCAAACTTGTTGAAATTATTCTGAATTGGTTTAAGAGTAAATTTATTGTTATATATAGTTCAAATGCTATAAAAATATTGAAAGAGCTTGCTGAACCAAAGGAACACACAGTGTATGTTGAAAAAACGATGACGGATGTTGCTAAGGAATTTGGTATAAATTCTAATGCTATAGGTTTTAATTTTAAGGGAAAAGGCAAAAGTAATGACGATGGAGAAGTATATCTTTGTTCAATATTTAAAAGAAGTAAATACGCTTTAACTATACCTGCTGAATTTTTTGAATCTTTTGGTACTATACGTTTTATTAATGAATTTCCTTTGATACTTAATGCTTTGCACAATGGCGGCACTTTGGTAATGGATGAATTCGATGCTTCTATACACCCTATGGTATTAATGAATATAGTAAATATTTTTCATAATGACAATATTAACAAGAATCAGGCTCAACTTATTTTTAATACACATAATCCGATATTTTTAAATGCATCATTATTTAGACGAGATGAGATAAAATTTGTTGAAAGAGACGATAAAACAAATAATAGTCGGCATTATTCGCTGTCTGATTTTAAAACAGCAGATGGTATCAGAAAAGGTGAAGACTATATGAATAATTACTTTGTAAATCGCTATGGTGCGATAAAAGATATTGATTTTTCCAATATTATAGTGAAAACATTAACAAAAACTAATGATCAAGAAAATTTTCTTTTAAAGGAAGATAAATCTCATGGCAAGTAGTATGTTGGAAACACGCAAATATACGTTTACGGTTGAGGGTGAAACCGAAATGTGGTATTTGAACTGGTTAAAAGATATGATTAATTCAGAAGACCAGAGAAAATCTAATGTTTCTATAGAAGTTAAAGTCCAACAAAGTCCAATTGATTTTGTTAAAAAAATTACAAAATTATCTACTCCAAAAGTAACGCACCTTTGTGATTTAGAAAGCAATATCAAGGAACATTCTGATAATTTTAAAAATGTATTGTCAGAATTAAAGAATGCAAGTAAACAAAAAAATATCCAATATTGTCTTGGATATAGCAATTTTTCTTTTGAGCTTTGGATAGTATTACACAAAATAAATTGCGGTTCAGTTTGCGACAGAACCAAATATATAGCTTGTATTAATAAAGCTTACAATAAAAAATATAAGAATATGAGAGAGTATAAACAGGAAAGCGAGTTTAAGAAATGTTTGTCACAGCTTAATCTTTCAGATGTAAAAAAGGCTATAGAAAGAGCTGAGCAAATAATGAAAGAAAAAAAAGAGTTAGATTGCAGAAAAATTCAATATAAAGGTTTCATCTACTATATTGATAACCCTTCTATTACAGTACATTTAGCGATTAAAGAGATTCTTGCTGATTGTGGCTTATATTAAAGTATTAAATTATGATAATAAAACAAATATTAAGTAAAAAAAAAAGAAGTATTCTAACATATATAGAGCGTAACAAGTTTGTCAGAGCTAATAATGGTATTAGACTTCTGCCATCAGTTGAACTACGAAATGCAAAATTTATTCGATGTTCTAATGACGCTGCGATTGGTGAGAATTCTAAACTTTTATGTGTTGCTAAATATAATGGAGTTGAATTTGAACCTAAAATAGAAATAGGGAAAAATTTTCATGCAACTAGGAAATTGGTCATTCAGTGTGCATATAAAGTTATAATAGGTGACAACGTTTTAGTTGCCAGTAATGTTTTTATTATTGACTATAATCACGGTCTTTCTCCAGAAACTGAATCATATCTAGATAATTCTCTGGAACTATCCGATGGCGTATTCATTGAAGATGGGGTTTGGATAGGAAATTCAGCAATTATTTTGCCTGGAGTGAGAATTGGCAAAAAGTCGATTATTGGTGCAGGATCTGTTGTATCTTCTGATATTCCATCTTATTCTCTCGCCGTAGGCGTTCCCGCTAAAGTTATTAAACGTTACGATTTTAAATCAAAGAGTTGGAAAAAAGTATAGAAGTTTTATGGGATTATTAGAAAGACTGTTTACAAAAATTCCTATTGGAGTAAAAGCTTCTGTCATTTACACCCTAGCTTCTCTTCTATCTAGAGGAATCACAATAATAACGGTTCCTATTTTTACAAGATTAATGCCTCCAGACCAGATAGGAATCGTTAATATCTTCAATTCATGGCAATCTATGCTTTCTGCGTTTGCGACACTTGCACTTACTTCTGGAGGTTATTTTGTTGCACTGAAAGAATTCAGCAATGAAAGAGACCAATATGTTTCATCTGTGCTGGCACTTACCTCTCTAGTCGCTATTTTAATGACATTTGTATATTTGATGATGCCTGCTACCTGGAACAGTCTGACTGGTTTGAATTGCACACTTTTTGGAGTGATGTTGTTTGGATTCTTGGTTAAGCCAGCCACTGAATTTTGGCTCGGAAGACAGCGGTATGAATATAATTACAAGCTGGCTGGCAGTATCTCTATTATATCTTCAATACTTGGTACAGCCATATCGATTATCGCTGTAATCTACGCTAATAGTCAGAACTGTAAGAACCTAGGTGAAATCAGGTTATATTCTGGACTTTTTGTTACCTATTCGGTTGCATTGATTCTTTGGTGTCATATAATGTTCAAAGGAAAGAGATTTTATGATAAAAAGTTTTGGAAACTATCTTTGTCTCTTAGTCTACCTTTGATTGGCAATTCTATAGCTTCACAGATTTTGAGCGTTTCTGATAGAACAATGATTGGTCGTATGGTTGGAAATAGAGAAGTTGGATTATATAGTATTCTCTATTCTGGTAGTTCTATCTCATTAATTTTGTGGAGTGCTATTAATTCTTCTTTTGTGCCTTTTCTGTTTGAAAATGCAGACAATAAGGAAAAACTGGATGATATTAAAAGAATATCAACTCAGCTGCTGTTGGCTTACGGTTTTGGAGCTGTATTTATAACTGTTATTGCTCCTGAGATAGTAAGAATACTTGCTACAAAAGAATATTTTGAAGCTGTCTACATTATGCCACCTATCGCTGCAGGAGTGTTTTTCACTTCAGTTTCAAATATGTATTCTAATATGCTTATATACCACAAGAAAACTCAATATATTATGGTTTCGTCAATTATAGCCGCAATAGTCAATGTTATACTTAACTATTTCTTTATCAAGAAATATGGTTACGAAGCTGCAGCCTACACTACTCTTATAGCATATATAATATTGGCCCTGGTTCAGGCAGACCAATACAAGAAGATACATACTGTTGTTTCTGGAGATAGTAAATCCAGTGTTTATGAAGATAGAAAGATTGCCTATATTGCTATAACTGTTGTTTTGCTATGTTTAAGTTGTATATGGTTATATTCTTATCCTGCTATAAGATATTCCGTTATTGCTGTTGCTCTTATTTATTCAATATATTATAGAAAACAGATTAATAAAATAATCAAATTCAGAAATAATTGATGGAATGGTGGAAGAAAAAGGAATCAAACGTTGTTTTAGAATAGGAATATTACTATAGATTTTATAAAAAAATTGGCTATACTTTATATAGTTTTTCTTTCTATTTTTAATGCATAATCTAAAGATGGTAATTACTAACCAAATGGTCGCATTTTTATAAAAAAATAATCTTAGCTTATTCTATTATTCTAAATAATTCTCGTAGATAAAAGCCGTATTGCCAACATAAGCTAAAATAATAGTCAGTTCATAAAGAACAAAAAATATAGTTTTTTCTTTGCGAAGTTAATAGATTGTTCTAAGTATATTGTTTGAAATTTATTTAAGGATTTATTCTATAGCGAGGTTTTTAACGGCTGTTTTAAATTGTGAAACAGTCATTCCCATTTCTTCGGCAGCTTGTTTTAAAGATAGAATACCCTTTTTTATC
>CAJOQX010000337.1 GCA_905236865.1 Candidatus Rifleibacteriota bacterium | reverse complement strand
TTTTTATTATTATTTGATTTTTTTACTTTTATCACAATAATATTTATAATATAATAGTTAAGGAATCTAAATTTTTACATTATTGATTCAAGGAGATTAAAATGAAGTTTTATCATTTGCTTTCAATTCTTTTTATTTGTCTTTTGGCTTATCCTGCACATGCCGTTATACCAGATCGTTATTTTCCACCGACTAATATTGCTTCTAGTTTAAAAATTAAATCATCGACTAATTCTACAGTTACATTTAGATTAGAAGTTAAATCTCTTTTAGGAACAATAAGAAATCTCAGACTTTCTGCTAGATTATCTGGTTTCGATCAGGTTGTTCCCATACCATCAGAAACAAAGTTTGAAGAAGTAAAAGAAGGCGAAAGCAGATATTTAGATTTTGTATTGCCTACTACTAAAGAAATAGCTAATTCTAATTTGTTTAAAATTCGTGGTATTATAGGATATATTCCAGATTACGATGCAGCTTTAAAATATGTTGAAGACAATGCTGAATGTCAATATCCAAATGAACCTATGAGAAATACTTTGATTTATGACCTCACAAGATGGGGTGATCAATCTTTAGAATCAGTTGAATCAATAAGATATTTTCCACCAAAGAATTAAACTCTAATTTAGAAATATTAATTCTCGATAGCAACAACAACTTTAAATAGTGGTTGTTGCTATTTTGTTTCTATTATTTGTTTGATTATTGCATTAGCTTTTTCAAAATCTTCAGCTATATTTTGAGCCGATTCTGAAGTAATCATAAAATATAGTTTATTTTCTTTTATTTCTTGTTTTACTTTTGTTTTATCGCAAACATTAACCGCTTTGGAAAAATCATAATCACTATCTTTGTGCAATTTATAAATATTAATTTTGCTTATTTTATCTGTTTTGTTTGAATATTCCGATAATGATAAAGGTTTTAAACCTGTTTGTTCCCTCCAGTCATCAGAATACTCTAATCTATTGTTGTCACAATTTATAGCCAATAATATAGGTTCTGCATTTTTTATAGCAAAAGAAAATCTTATTGGTTCTGAAACCGATTCTATTAGTTTGTCAAATTTATTTATAACTTCAGAAATTTTTGAAAAAATACTTTCGGGTAATTTTATTGGAAAAGCCACCCATTTCTTTTGTATTTTCATTGTCTTATTTAAACTAATCTGTGAAATCAACCTAACTTTCTTTTCAAGAATAGTTACTTCCAAATAGGCTTTACCTTCAAGAAATTCTTCTATAATTACTTTGCTATCTTTTTCTTTTTCTTGAATTTTATCAAAAAATTCTGGCATTTCTCTATATGCTCTTAAAACAAAGATAAGATGATTATTGGAATAGTTTTTTGAGGTTTTTAAACAGAGAGGAAAAATGTTTTTTTTCATAGCCCATTGGCTAATTTGTGAAAATTCATTGGAAACGAAAAAATCTGGTGTTTTTATACTATTTTGAACACAGTATTCTCTAAGCTTGCTGCGGTCTTCTAACACTTCAAGCTGGTTTATTTCAACAGGTGTTTTTGGAGCTGTAGAAACAGCTTTTTTTACTCTTCGTTTCGGTCTCATTAGTATAAATTTATTTAAATTAAATTTATATTCAAGGAGAATTGTTATTAATATTAATTGGTTTTTATTGTTTTTAATAATTATAGTTATTATAATGATTCCGAAGAAAAGTAAATGCGGAGTAATTTTATGGAACAGAAATTTAAGCTTCACAGCCCATTCAGTCTTAGGGGCGATCAGCCAGAAGCTGTTGATAAGCTTGCAAAATGGGTTAAAGAAGGTAACGACCGAATGACACTCCTTGGGGTAACAGGTTCTGGTAAGACTTTTACTATGGCAAACATTATAGAACGCTGCCAAAGACCTGTTTTAGTAATAACCCATAACAAGACTCTTGCAGCTCAATTATATAGTGAATTTAAAGAATTTTTCCCTGAAAATGCTGTTGAATACTTTGTTAGTTACTACGACTATTACCAACCAGAAGCTTATATCCCATCAACAGATAGTTACATAGAAAAAGATTCCGCAATTAATGACCAGATAGACCGTTTTAGACACTCCGCAACAACGGCACTTTTTTCTAGGAGAGATGTTTTGGTTGTAGCTTCTGTAAGCTGTATTTTCGGCTTAGGTTCTCCGTCAGACTATGCAGAATTGAAGATTTCATTGCAAGTTGGCCAAGAAATGCCTCGTCAAAAGCTTGTAAGAGATTTAATAGACATTCAATATTCTCGTAATGATATGGATTTTCACCGTTCAAGATTCAGAGCTAGAGGGGAAACAATAGACATTTTTCCTGCTTCAAGTGAGTTAGCTATCAGAGTTAAGTTTTTTGGAGATGAGATAGACAAAATAGAACAGTTCGACCCAACAACAGGAGAAGTTACTCAAAAACTAAAGAACGTTGATATTTACCCTGCTCAACACTTCGTTACAACCGAAGAAAAGATGGAGAAAGCTTTGGTTAATATTGAAGAAGAAATGAAAGAAAGGGTGAAATACTTTGAAGCGAATAATAAACTTATTGAGGCTCAACGAATAAATGAACGCACTCGCTATGACTGCGAAATGATGCGAGAAACAGGCTTTTGCAAAGGCATAGAAAACTATTCAAGACATTTTTCTGGTAGAAAACCAGGTGAACCACCTGATACACTCGTTGACTATATTCCTAAAGACTGCCTTATAATACTAGATGAGTCCCACATGACTGTTCCACAGTTAAAAGGAATGTGCAGAGGCGATAGAAGCAGAAAACAAACTTTGATTGACTACGGTTTCAGATTGCCTTCCGCACTAGATAACCGCTGTTTGACTTTTGACGAATTTTTATCAAAACAAGCTCCACTTTTGTTCGTTTCAGCTACACCTGGACCTTATGAAATGGAAACTTCACAAAATAGAGTTGCAGAGCAGTTAATCAGACCCACAGGCTTACTAGACCCCAAAATTACCGTAGTTAAAACAGAAGGGCAAATAGATTACCTGATAAATCAAATAAATCAGCGACTTGAAAAAGATGAAAGAGTTCTAGTAACAACTCTAACAAAGAGAATGGCTCAAGAATTGGCGGCTTACTTGGCTGAAATGGCTATCCCTTCAAGCTACTTACACGATGAAATAGACACTCTTGAAAGAATAGAAATTTTAAGAAAGCTTAGAGTTGGCGAAATAAAGGTTTTGGTGGGAATTAACCTTTTGAGGGAAGGCTTAGACCTACCAGAAGTTTCATTAGTATGTATTTTAGATGCCGACAAAGAAGGATTCTTGCGTTCTGCTTGGGCTTTGATGCAAATTTGCGGTCGTGCAGCACGTAATGCTAACGGCGAAGTAATTATGTTTGCTGACCATATTTCTGACGCAATGAATTACTGCATAAAAGAAACGGCTAGACGTAGAGAAATTCAGGAAAAATTCAACAAAGACCATAATATTGTTCCACAGACCATTATAAAATCTTTGCCGACAAAAGAATTTTTGCCAGGTTCAGACGATGGCAAAAAGAAGAAAAACAAGAATATTGAGGCTGAAACTCTTATAGAAACAATCAATAACCTCAAAAAAGAAATGGAAGCCTGTGCCGCCAAGATGGAATTTGAAAAAGCGGCTATGATTCGTGATGAAATCATAGCACTTCAAGAAGAAAACCTTGAACTAGGGGTATTGGAACAGCTTGGTAAAGCCTTGAAAACAGCAAAAACTCGTGGTGCAACAAGAGCTCGAAAAAAGTTTGTTCCTAAAAAATAATTATTGATAATATATTTTTATTGAGCAGCCTCTGCGAGCGAAGCGTGGCGTTGCTGAAAGCAAAACGAAGTTAATCCAGAAAAGAAATTTAAATGCTTTTGCCATGTATTAAAGTTCAAAAAGTTGACGTTCTGTATTCTCTAGCTATTTTTTCCATTTCAAGGACGGCATTTATTTTATATAGCAAAGATGATTTGTTTTTAAAAGATTTTATTGTTCTACGAAATAAAAAAAGAATAAAAACCAAAGGTTTAATTATTGGTCTATAAACAATATGAAGCTTGCAGTATGCTTTTCTATAACCAAAACAATCAATAAGTAATTTATAAAAATTAGTCTTATGTACTAAATTAGTACTTCCATTAAATATATATTTTTTTTGATTAATTAAATCTTTATTTAAATAAGTTAGTAATGCATCTACAAGAGCATAATTAACATAATATTTTTCAAAAGAAGGCTTTACTATATGTTGTCCTATCATTATATAATTACTATGATTTATTATTGCCCCATATCCTACTAGCTCATTAGTTAAACGTGAAAATATACCTACAAAAATATGGGAATCCCAATCTCCATTTTCAATAATAGTTATAATGTCATTTTTTGAAAATTTAGGTCTATAATTAATGGGATAACTAGAAAATGAAGCAATGCTAATTTCAGCAATTTCTGTTTTGTATTCTTTAGCTCTTATTATTTTTGAATAAAAATTTTTTCTTCCTCTTGTTATCTTTTTTCTTCTATTAGAATTTAAAGACTGTATTTCATATTCATTGTCTTTTATTACGTAAAACCAATTTGTCTTTTCATCGCAATCGAAATTGCTAGTCCATCTTGCAAACAATGGAAACTTT
>CAJOQX010000336.1 GCA_905236865.1 Candidatus Rifleibacteriota bacterium | reverse complement strand
TCCGCCATAGTTGCCTACGTTAGAGCCGAAATACATTTCAGAGTCGGAGTTGAGTATTTCCTGATAGAAACCAGCTTGTGGAACACCTATTCTGTAATTGCTATGAGGAACTGGAGTAAAGTTAGCAACATAGAGGGTGATGTCGTCATCGTTTTCGCCTTTTCTTATCCAGCTAATTACGCTTTCATCAACATCATCAAAGCTTATCCATTCAAAGCCAGAACCATCACAGTCTTTTCTGTAAAGAGAAGGTTCTGTTCTGTACAAATAGTTAAGATGACCTATAAGGTTCTTTACGCCTCTGTTAGAGTCGAATTCTAGCAAATGCCAATCAAGGCTCTGGTTGCTGTTCCATTCGTTCCACTGACCAAAATCAGAACCCATGAATACTAGCTTTTTGCCTGGCATTGTCCACATCATACTGAACAACAGACGCAAGTTAGCGAACTTCTGCCAGAAATCGCCTGGCATCTTGTTTATAAGATTGCCTTTTCCGTGAACAACTTCATCGTGAGAAAGAACATAAACAAAGTTTTCGTTGAAAGCGTAAACCAATGGGAAAGTGAGGTTGTTATGATGATATTTTCTGTAAATGGGGTCTTTCTGGAAATAGCTGAGAGTGTCGTTCATCCAACCCATATTCCATTTGAATGTGAAGCCCAAACCACCTTCTGAAGCTGGTCTTGAAACCATTGGGAAAGCTGTAGATTCTTCAGCAATATTCATAGTGCCTGGATGGAGTTCCTGACAAACTGTGTTCATCTGTTTCAAAAATTCGATTGCTTCAAGGTTTTCACGACCACCGAATTTGTTTGGAACCCATTCGTTAGCTTTTCTTGAATAATCCAAATAAAGCATAGAAGCAACAGCGTCAACTCTCAAACCATCAGCATGATATTTGTCTAACCAGAACAAAGCACTGCTAATGAGGAAATTTCTAACTTCGTTTCTGCCAAAGTTGAAAATCAATGTTCCCCAATCTTTATGTTCGCCCTGACGTGGGTCAGCGTGTTCGTAAAGAGCAGTTCCATCGAATTTTGCAAGACCGTGAGAATCTTTTGGAAAGTGAGCTGGAACCCAGTCTAATATAACGCCAATTCCTTCTTTATGCATATAGTCTACAAAATACATAAAGTCTTTTGGATTACCGAAACGGCTTGTTGGTGCGAAATAACCTGTTACTTGATAGCCCCAGGAAATATCTAGTGGGTGTTCTGTTACAGGAAGAAGTTCAACGTGAGTGTAGCCCTGTTCCTTAACATAATCAGCAATTATTGGAGCAAGTTCACGATAGGTCAGGAAACGATTACCTTCATCAGCATTACGCATAAATGAACCAAGATGACATTCATAGATAGAAACAGGTTCTTTGTGCCAATCTTTTTCGGCTCTATATTTCATCCATTCGTTATCGTTCCACTGATAGCCAGCCAAATCATAAATCTTGCTTGCGGTTTTGGGTCTAACTTCAGCGTAAAAAGCAAATGGGTCACATTTTTCAAGCAAAGCACCATCTTTGGTCTTTATTTCAAATTTATAATTCTGACCTGTCTGCAAACCAGGAATGAATATTTCCCAAACCCCAGAAGTGCCAAGACTTCTCATAACGTGACGGCGACCGTCCCAACGGTTGAAATCGCCAATAACGCTGACTCTACGAGCATTTGGAGCCCAAACAGCAAAGGAAACGCCACCTAGTTTGTCTTTGAAATAATCAAAGTATCTTATATGAGCACCAAGCTTTTCATAAAGTTCGTGGTGATTGCCTTGACTGAAATAGTATTGATCCATTTCACCGATAGTTGGCATAAAAGCATAAGAATCATAAAATTCAGCACTAGCACCGTTTTCATAATAGCTTTTAATTCTATATGGGAAAACCTGTGTTCTTTCTTTTACTACTGCTTCAAAAAAGCCTGCATCGTGAAGTTTTTCCATAGGGAAAGCTGTGCCAGTGTTCAAGTCGATAACTTCAGCCTTGACTGCGTCTGGCAAAAAACCTCTTACAGCAACAACTTTTTTGCCATCTTGTTCACATTCATGAGCTCCTAATACTTGATAAGGGTCATGATGATTTGTACCGATAATCAGATCAATTTCGTTCTGCCCAACAATCTGAGTCATTATTATCTCCTATGAATTTTATGTTCTTGTTTTATCGTTATCGCAAGATGTTGTTAGACATCGTGCAATTCTAAACTTTATTTTTAGAGTTAAGAGGTTAGAGGTCAGATGTTTGTTTAATTTTTTACGATATTATCATTGCTTTTATTAAACAATAACTACTAACAACTATAACTACAATAACTACTTTATCTTGTACAGTTTACAATAAAGTCAGAAATATAACAATAAATATTTTTAGGGAGCAAGTTGTTAGAATGTAGGGGGTGGTGAAGTTTCTGTTGTAATATTGACTGTTTCTGTTGCAGCAAAAGTTTTTACTGGGGTTATACAAGAAGTTGAAGATGCTAAATTTACCGTTTCAGTGGCTAAACTTGCAGTTTCGGATGCAATATTAGCAGTATCAGTAGCTGTTTTAAGACGATAAATCCAGTAATTTCGTGCTCCACGAATAACTTCAAGCTGTGGAAATTCTCCAACAGGACCAATAGTAATTAATCTGTCTGCTTTAGTCATTTTGTTTATCCAGGGTAAAAATTCGTCTGGAAGTCTAAAATTATATCCAATTCGGCGAAGGACTTTTCTATCTTCGTCTGGCATAATAGCAGATTCAAAGCCTAGAATATATTTCCACGGAGCAGAGGGGTATTCATAAAAATGTTTAAAAAATACACCCATGTTATCGCTATATACTATTCCTCCTTCTTCAGGAGCCCAACCAGCTAATCTTTCTTCGCTAAAATTTATTGGCTGATCGAAAACGATTTTTGAATATCGTCCACCACCATCATTTGTACACATAAAATAAACTGTGAGAAAAGCAAAAATAAAAAGACAATATTTTACTCTAGGTTCGTCTAATATTTTTGAAGAGTCTATTAAATCTTTAAATCTATAGGCCAACCAAAAGAGTAGGGCGATTCTTCCCCAATCTATCCAGAATCTTATAACCATGATGCTTAGTAACCATGAAAGTAACATCATTATAAAAGATGGATCAGAAGTTAATTCTTTAATTGTAAGTTTCTTTTTATAAATACATAATGTGATTATTGCAAAAATGAAAATAATGCAAAATGTGTTGGCTACACCTGATGCAAATTCAGTAACAAGTAGCCAGTTGAATGTTTTTTCTGTAAATATGTTTATAGTTGCTAATACATGAAATTTGAAAAAGCCAAAAAAATCTCCTGTAAATATAGCTCCTAAAACAGTGCCTAACAATGTACAGAAAAATAATTGAACTGATTCTTTGATTTTTCCAGCGATTAGAAATGATAACGGAATTAAAAGGAACAGATAAAAACTTCCATGAATCCAAGTACTTAGTGCTATAGCTAATGATACTGCTAAAGCTCTAAAAATTTTTTTATTTCTGTTCCCAAATTCTTTGTTTGAATTTGGAAGAGCATATAATCTTAAAATTAGCAATGTAGCTGCACAAGAAATAATATAAGGTCTACCTAATAGAAATCTGAATAAGACTCCTAAATCACAAATAATAACAAATAAAAAAGATAGTAACCAGCAAACTGGGGTGGGGGAAACTAGTATTCCTGTTAAATTTACTAATAAAAATAATCCTATTACAGAAAATTTAAGAAGATTTTCTTTTGAAACATTCAACTTCTTGTGTAAGAATTTCAATATTTGATGCCAACCAGGATTATGATCTGCACCTAGACCTTCTTTAATTACTACTATATCCGACCACTCTTTATCTATAGTTGAAAAAGCCGTATGACGTGTGGCATCGTCCGTTGGAGTCCAACCATAACTTATTATTTTAAGAGGTATAGATAGCATTAATAAAGAAATCAAAAGCAATGCTAATAAATTACCTTTTTCTTGAAGAAAATTTAATATACTTTTCATTTTCTAGATGCTCTTTTCGTAGATAATTAGAAATTAAAAAATAAGGCTATGTGATCTGATATTGTAAACCTCCATAAAGAGGTGTGGCAATCCATAAAGTTTACTTATTTTTATAAAATATTACTTAATTATCAAATTTTTAATAATTAACTAAAACTTGATAATTAAATTGTATTTTTAGGTTGAATATTATTAAAATATTGATAATATTCAACCTAGGCAAGTAAATACTTCTTTAATTCTTCAAAGCTAGGATTGAAATCAATCGATAGTATTTTTTTCTTTGAGGCTAATTCAAGTTTTTCTGGTAAAAATATTTGAATTCCCAAAGTTTGTTCTATTATTTCCTTAAATTTGGCAGGGTGTGCCGTAGATAAGAAAATACCAGCTTCATCTGCTTTGAGTGATTTGCTCAAACCGCAACTTGCGATTGCTGTATGAGGTTCTGCTACATATCCATTTTTGTGTAATGCTTTCATTGCTGCTATGGTTTGAGCATCTGAAATAGATATTCCTTGTATATTGCCTTCATTCATCTGCCAATTGTTACCTATAGCATGAACAAGCATTTTGTTAAAGTGTTCAACTACTCTTTCCCAATTGCTTGGTTCTGACACGTCCATGGCGTTTGTAATTGTAGCTATTGTTTTATGTGGTTCCCATTTTGAAGTTTGCAAAAATCTAGGAACGGTATCATTTGCATTTGTAGTAGCAACAAAACGTTTTATAGGCAATCCTAACGCTTTTGCATAAAAACCTGCGGTAATGTTCCCAAAATTGCCACAAGGAACAGAAACTACTGGTAAAATCTTATTGCCATAAAATTCCCTAAATCTTGCTACTCCTTCAAAATAGTAACAAATCTGTGCAAGAAGCCTACTAAAATTAATGGAATTGGCAGAATTGAGTTTTAGTTTATTTTTTAATTCTTCATCTTCAAAAGCAGCTTTGACCAGGCTTTGACAAATATCAAAATCACCATTTACGGCTAATGTTTCAATGTTTTTGCCTAAAGTGCAGAATAATTTTTCTTGAAGTGGGCTTATTTTGTTTTTTGGATATAATATGACTACTCTAATGTTGCTAAGTCCGTAAAAAGCATCTGCAACAGCTGCCCCAGTATCGCCAGATGTAGCGGTTAGGATAGTTATTTTTTCTTTTCCAGCCAATAAAGACAAACACTGAGCCATAAAACGTGCTCCATAGTCTTTAAAAGCAAAAGTCGGACCATGATATAGTTCTAAGGCAAACATTCTTGGTGTTGCTCTAACCAATCTAGGCAAAAAAGTAAAAGATTTTCTAACTAGTTCATCAACTTTTGAGCCACCAATTTCATCTTCTATGAACGAACGTATAATTTTTTGATTTCGTATAACGAAAGGCATTTCTAGCAATTCATCCATATTAGTGAAAATAGGAATAAAAGATGGGCAGAATAGCCCTCGTTCTCGACCTAAACCTAGTTTAACAGCTTGAACAAAACTGACCTGTTCTTGGGTTTTAGAATTATATAATTTCATAATTGATAATATTAATTTAATTGAGATAATGTTATCTAATTTATATATTTTCAATCATAATTTCGATAACATTATCTAAGATTAATAAATAAATTGGAATTAGATTAGAAGTTTTTCTTATTATCGTTTGATTTTCTAATAATTTTAATGATTATGTTTGTTTTTCTCCCTGTAAAAATAATCTCTGACTCTTGCATTTTAGTTAAAATACTGCTTAAATAAGTTTCATAAATTTTTATGATTAGAAGGGGTTAAATATGTCAAACCAACAAACTTACGAATTTAAAACTGAAGCCAAACAACTTCTAAATCTAATGATTAATTC
>CAJOQX010000335.1 GCA_905236865.1 Candidatus Rifleibacteriota bacterium | reverse complement strand
TTTAAATCAAAAATATTGTGTTCAGCGGTTATGCATTTGTAATATTCGTTGCTTGTTGCCATTGGTGTATTATAATATGACTGAATAATAATGGCAAGAGAAAAATAGAGGAAGAAGGAAGAAGGAATATAAGAAATAAAAGGATAACGATTCAAAATTTTTTTGGAACTTTTTATTTTTTTTATTGTCTAAGTGTTTTAGAAAAAATAATTGATGGAAATATAACTAATCGAACGATTCTCTTATTTCTAACCTTATGGAGCGAAAAGATGGAAGTATCATTGAAAAAAAACACAGATAATAATCTAAAAAGACGAATAGAAGAAGCTGGTAGAATAGTTGATTCAATCAAAGAACAGGTTAAAAAAGTTCTTGTAGGTCAAGAATCGTTGCTAGACTATCTCATTTTAGCTCTTATTTCTGACGGTCATATTTTGCTAGAAGGTGTTCCAGGTCTTGCAAAAACCTTAGCAATAAAAGCGTTAGCTAGAACAGTAAAAACAGATTTTTCAAGAATCCAGTTTACTCCAGATTTGTTGCCTGCCGATTTGATTGGAACAAGAATATTTGATCAGAAAACTGCTGAATTTCAAACCCACAAAGGACCAATTTTTTCTAACTTTGTTTTAGCAGATGAAATAAACAGAGCACCTGCAAAAGTTCAAAGTGCTTTGCTTGAATCAATGGAAGAACGACAAGTTACCATAGAACACGAAACGTTTAAGCTTGCAGAACCTTTCTTAGTTCTTGCCACTCAAAACCCCATAGAAACAGAAGGAACCTATACACTTTCAGAAGCTCAAGTTGACCGTTTCCTTTTTAAAGTAATCGTTAAATACCCTAGCTTTGAAGAAGAACGAACCATCATTAAGCGAATGGGTTTAGCAGAAAAAAGCCATCAGGTCTCTGTAGTAGAACCTGTTGTAGAAGCCGCTCAAATTCTAATGCTTAGAGAATTGGCAAGCGAAATATATGTAGATGATAAAATTGTTGAATACATATTGCGAATAGTTGATGCAACAAGGAATCCTGACAAATACAACCTGCCATTAAAAAGTTATATACGTTTTGGGGCTTCTCCTCGTGCTTCTATTTATTTGACTCGTGCTGCTAGAAGTTATGCTTTAATAAACGGAAGAACATTTGTTAAGCCAGACGATGTAAAAGCTATATTGCCAGAAGTTTTGAGACATCGTGTAATACCAACTTATGAAGCAGAAGCTGACGAAATTGATTCTGATGAAATTGTTAAACGCATTAAGGAAGGAGTAGCTGTGCCATAAGCACAGTTCTAATCTAAAATGCTTTCAAAAGATCTTCTAAAAGAAGTAGGAAGAATAGAAATCAGAACCAGACAGCTAGTAGACTCGCTTTACTCTGGTAGTTACAAGTCTGTCTTCAAAGGGCATGGCATGGAGTTTGCTGGAATAAGGCAATACTATAGAGGCGATGATTTTCGTGCTATAGACTGGAAAGTTTCTGCTCGTTCTGGCAATCTGCATATTCGTGAACACACCGAAGAACGTGAATTGCAAGTTATTATTGCCCTTGACTTATCTGGTTCAATGGCTTTTGGAACAAATTCTAAGGAAAAACGTGAAAGTGCCGTTGAATTTGCTGCTGTTATGAGTCTTGCAGCAGAACGTAATAATGACAGAGCAGGGATTTGCTTGTTTACTGATAAAGTAGAAAAGTTTGTTCCACCCGCAAAAGGCAAGAGTCATGTTCTTAGGCTAATAAGAGATTTGTCTTTCTTTATTCCTGAATCAAAGAAAACAAATCTGAGTGCTCCCTTAGATTTTCTCAATTCTACTCTAAGTCGAAGATCTATTATATTTCTTGTTTCTGACGGAATAAACATTGGTTCTATAGAACGTCAGCTTAAAGTCACTGCTGCAAAGCATGATTTGATTTTAGTTAATGTTAAAGATCCACATGAACAGTCGTTGCCTGATGTTGGTTTAGTTGAAGTTGTAGACCCAGAAACAGGAGAAGAAGTTGTATTAGATACTTCCAATCGTAAGATTGTTGATTCTATACTTGAAACTCAACGAAAGAAAGATGAACAGCTTGAAAAGACTTGCCATAACATGGGTGTAGATTTGATTAATATAATTGCTGGTGAGTCAGTTGCACAACCTGTAGTGAAGTTGTTTGCCCAGCGTTCGGCAGGGAGATGACTTCATAATCTTCTAATTACTTTCATAAACATAGATAAACTATGAAAAAGATTAACACTTACAAGGACTAAAAAAATGAACAATCTCCATACACTCAATCGAAAAGTTGACGCTATGTTAATAATGGTTATCGCTGGGCTGATACTTGGATTAGCCCTTTCCTACAATTATTATCAGAGTAGAAGAACAACAGAAGCAGAAAATTCTGAATATGCTGCTGATTTGCTAGCTTATAGCCTACCTTCAGAAGCAGCACATATTCTCGAAGAAAACATCCGCCGACAACCTCTTTCTGAAAAGGGGCTTAAAATGCGAAAAGCTTTAGCTGATATATGTATGAACGAACTGAACGACTACGACAAAGCTTTAGCTCAACTTGTTTTTATTAGCCATTTTGCTAAAGGCACAGAAATCGCAAGCGGAACAGATGATAAGATTAAATATTGTCTTAATAGACTTGGCAGAGTCTATGATGCAGAACGCCGTAATATGATGAACGATGGTGTTAATCCGATAGTAAACACTGTTGGGTCCGACACTGCAGTTCAGCTAGGAAACAAGCAAGCTATAAGCGTTGACGAACTCAAACTTCGTCTAGCTTCAATGGGCATTACAGCAAAAGACATGACCAAAGAAACAGTAACAAACGTTCTCGGTCAAATGACTCAAGAACTTTTGCTTTCTCGAGCAGCCAATAGAGAAAACCTCAAACAAGACCCAGAAGTTATTGGAATGCTTAAAAAGCTTGAAAACAGTGTATTAATGAACGTTTATGTTCAAAAGTTTATTTTTAAAGACGTCAAAGAAAACGACAACGAAAAGCGTATGCAACTTCTTGCCGATGAAATCACTAAACTTAGTGCTAAAGAAGAATTAAAAATCAATAACGATATTGTAAACAAGGCTTTTGGTTTTGCTTCCGAAACAACAACAGTAGACAGTGCAAACAAAGCCAACTAATGTAATTATGATAGCTTCAGAAACAACAGCAATTGCTTCTTCTACTATGGCAAGCATGACAGCTAGTGTTGCAACTGATAGTGCAAAAGTAGCTTCATTTCCTGCTCTACCGCCAGGAGAAGAAATCTATGATCTTATGGGCAGTTTTTCTATGAGCTACCCATGGCTCAAACTCTTAGGAGAAATACTGTTATGGGTTATTTCTATATATCTAATTTGGTGGTTATATTCCTGGATTACTGCTCCTATTGAAAGAAAACGAAATCCTATTATTCAAAGCCCAGAAACTCAAGCTTTAAGAGCTATTAAACGCTTAAAGCTTTCCGAAATTTGGGAGCAACGCAATATTAAGTCTGTCTGCGAAAATGTAGCGACGATTTTGAAAAATTATTGTTTAGATGCATATAAGCTAGGTATTGGAGCTGCAGCTACTACCGATGAATTTATTCCGATTTTGATAGATGGCGAAGTTAAAAATGCGATACTTTCTCCAATAAAAGAAATGCTTGAGTATTGCGATGAAGTCAGATATACAGGCACTTCAGACAATAGAATAGAACAAGAAGAGCTTGTTGATAAGTTAGAAAAGCTAATAAACACTAAGGAGTGGCGAAAATGAAGTGGAATAGCCCAGAATTTATACTTCTATTATTGCTTATTCCTTTGATTGCTTTTTATAAGTATTTTGTCAGTGACAGAGCGAAAAAAGGCGGAATTAACTATCCTTTAGCTGGAATTATTGCTGCTTCTAAATCTAGTCTACGAGCAAAACTAAGATTTTTCCCTGATTTAATTAGATTAGTAATTCTGGTTCTGATAGTATTTGCTTTAATGCAACCTCAATATGGCTTTGAATCAGAATCTGTCAGCAGACAGGGCATTGATATTATGATTGCCCTTGACGTTTCTGGAACAATGGCCGCAGAAGATTTTAAGCCGAACAGAATTAAAGCGGCTCAAAAGATTACGGAAGATTTTATAACAGGAATTACAGACCATCGTGTTGGTCTAGTAGTTTTCGCTGGAGTTGCCTTGACACAATGTCCACTAACTATTGATTATGGGGTATTAACAGAGCTTTTAAGACATACTTCAATAGGAATGATGAAACAGGATGGCACTGCTATCGGTGACGCTATTATTAATGCTGTTTACAAGTTCAACACAACAAACAAAGAAAAACGCGACAAAGTAATCATTCTTCTTAGCGATGGTGAAAACAATGCTGGTATAGACCCGCTTACGGCTGCAAAAGTTGCTGCTGACAAAGGAATAAGAATTTATACCATAGGTGTAGGAAGCTTAGAAGGAGCTCCTGTTCCATATTATAGAAATGGTCAGAAAATCTATTCCGCAGACCGTTACGGGAACTATTACAAGCCACAGCTAGATGAACAATTAATGAAGGATATAGCTTATCTAACAAAAGGGTTATATTTCAGAGCTACAGACAATGAAGCATTAGAAGAAATTTACAAGAAAATTGCTACTTTAGAAAAAGGAAAAATAGATGTTAGTCGGACAATGCTATATTCTGAAAGATTTTATTGGCTTTTGTTCCCTATTCTAGCTTTGTTGGCAATAGAAATATATTTGCGTAGCCGAGTATTTCAGAGGGTATTCTAATGTTAGAATTTAAAAACTTTGAAAATATATATTTTATTATATTCACAGCAGTTTGGTTAGCTGTATTGGCGGAATATTCACTTAAACAACTTCAGAAAAAACGTGAAACATTCGCAAGCAATGAAATGCTGAAACGCATAACGAGCCACAAACCAACAAAAAGACCTCTAATAAAGTGGCTAATGATAATTATAGCTTTCTTTTTAATTGGGATTTCAACTCTTAGACCATTAGGCGAAAGCTATGAAGAAGAAATAAGCGGTTCAGGGCTAGATCTGGTAGTTGCTCTAGATATTTCAAAATCAATGAAAGCTTGTGACATTGATGGTAACTCACGATTAGATGTGGCTAAAGCTCTGCTTCGCAGTATGCTAAATGGGCTTAAAGATGACCGCATAGGTTTAGTTGTCTTTGCAGGAGAAACGATGGTTCAAAGCCCTCTTTCTTATGACAAAAACTCATTTTTAACATTTTTGGAACGAGTTAATCCTAATCTTCTTTCAGAGCAAGGAACAAATCTTGGTGGAGCTATTCAAACTTCGATAGACCGTTTTTCAACCACAGCTTCTCAAACAAAGGTTATTCTGCTTATATCTGACGGTGAAGACCCTGACACGAAGCATATACAATCAGCAATTAGTGAAGCTGAAAAAAAGAATATTCAGATTTTCACTGTTGGCATAGGTAGTGAAAGAGGTGGTTACATACCTGAAGGACAAACTTGGTTTGGTGAAACAATCTATAAAAGATTATCGAACGGTCAGCTTGTTATTTCCAGAATTGCAGAAGCTCCGCTAAAAGAAATTGCAGAACGAACAAAAGCTGAGTATTTTAGAGCTTCAAATGTTAAGACAGCACGTAAAGTTATTCAAGGCTTGAATAATATAAAGAGAGTTGCTGTTTCTGGTGGAAAACGTATTATGCGTAAGGAACTTTATTGGATTCCATTGTTTATTGCATTTTTCTTGCTATTACTTGAATGGATGATTTCGGAAAGAATCCCCTATTCAAGAGAACAGGACCATTGGTTGAAAAGAATATGATAATACTTATAGTTTTTGTTGTAGTTGGTTTTTGTTGTTTTTATTGTTTGAGAAAGACTCTAACCGCCCCCTTTTACAAAGGTGGATGTCTTGCATCGCAAGACAGGTGGATTTTTAACCTTCACAACTTTTTATCTGTTTTCAATTTTCAGTTTTCAATTATCATCTTCCTACTTCTCTTTTCTCTAACATCTTTACCCTCCTATTCACATCCTGCTTTTGAAGTTCAAGAAGGTCTTTCCGCTCTTGAACAAGGTGATTTAGACAAAGCAGAAAGCTTATTTCAAAAAGCTCGTTTTGAAGAACCTGACAATTTTTCAATTATCTATGATTTAGGTATCGTTTCTTATAGAAAACGTGATTATGCAAAGTCTATTAGATTTTTTGCAAGAGCTTCTGAATTATGTAAAACTCCAGAAGAAAGATTTGATGCCTTTTATAATATGGGGAATGCTGCTTTTAAAGCTTATGATTTTGCTTTAGCTGTTACCGCATATAAAAACGCTTTAGCAGTAAAGAACGATTATCAGGCAGAATACAATTTAAAAGTTGCAGAAAAAAAGCTACAAGAAATGCTTGAACGAATGAAAAAAGAACAAGAACAACAAAATCAGCAGAATCAACAAAATAAAGACCAACAGCAAAAAAACGGTGAACAAAATAAACAAGATTCACAAAAATCTGATTCAAACCAATCTCAAAAACAAGATAATCAAAATCAACAAGGTCAAGACAACAAAGACCATCAGAACCAACAAGGTCAACAATCTGACAAGCAAGATTCCCAAAAGGGACAGCAACAGAATTCAGAAAATTCTGAACGTCAGCAGATTCCTAACCAAGAAGAACAAGAAAAAGAACAACAATCTGCTCAATCAAGTAATTCCGAAGATAAAGATAAACAAGAAGGCCAAGAAAACCTGCAAAGTGGTGAACAGAACAAAGAAAAAGATAAAAATAACGAAAATGAAGAAGCAGCTCAATCTTCAAAGAAAAATGAAGAACAAGAACAAAACCCAGAACAGGGAGAAAATAAAGAACAGAACGAACAACAAACAGCTCAATCAGATAAAAAAGAATCTGAAGATAACAAAAATGAAGAAGCAAAAGCTGTAACTAACGAAGAAACCCAGGCTCCAGAAGAAGACCGTCGTGATGTAAAAATGACTGAAGATAAGGGTAAGGTTTCTAGACCAGAAGCTTCTCAAAAAGCAAGGGCAATGAAGAATATCCGTTTAAATAAGAAAGATGTTGAAAACTATCTTAAACAGATGGAAAACCAAGAAATGGAACGCCAAAAATATTATCGCATAAATAATATAGAAGAGAAAGATCCTGCTTATATGGATCAAGATGAACTTCGTGAGTGGATGAAAATCAGAAACCGAAAACGAGAAAAAGCTAGAACAAATCAGCAAGACTGGTAATAGAAAGGCTCGTATAAACGAGCCTTTCTATTATTTATTCTCAATTCTCAATTTCCTTAATTATTGTGATTTATTTAAAAACCTTGTATAATACTTTCAGATGAGCAAAATGGAAAAGTAAAAGCCATTAGGGAATACAAGAATTCTATTTTTATCAGTCTTTTCGAAGCTGAAAACAACAAAGTTAATTCTCTGTCTAATAATGCGAAAACAATTCCATAAGCTATAATCCTTTTCTCTAATCTCAAAAAAATAGTAAGGAAGAAAGTAAAATTATTTTGGTAATAATATTTTTATTATATGGTCTTTGGCTATTAATTGGAAGTATCTGTGATTGGGATTCTGTTGTTTTACAAAAGGATAAACATGGACGAACTTTTGGTTTCGGTATAATTTATAAAACTTGTGGACGTGATGGTTTACGAATAATATATAGTTTTATTGGAATATTGCTTATTGCGTTCTGTTCTTATCTTTTGGTTTATGGTAAAATATAAAAATTGTGTACAAAAAAACTATACTAAAATATTTGTCTAATTTGTTAATGTACGGTATTATTAATCATTCAATTTTATTAATTATAATTTGGAGTAAAAAGGATGAATTTTTTACCAATATTATGTATTGCTGTTCTAATAGGAATAGCATTCGCTTTTTCTGAAAAAAGAAACAAAGTAGACTGGAAACTAGTTGCGGCTGGTATCGTTATTCAGATTATTTTTGCTTATTTGATTTTAAAAACCGCACCAGGTAAAGCTGTATTTGAATTTCTTAGTAGTATAGTAACAGCTTTATTAAATTACACTGAAAAAGGTGCTGCTTTCGTATTCGGCGATTTAGTTGGTGGACCAGCTATTAAAAAAGGTTTTGGTTATATTTTTGCATTTAACGTATTGCCAACGATAGTTTTCTTCTCTTCTTTCATGGCTATACTTTATCACCTTGGTGTTATGCAGAAAGTTATTTACGTAATCGCTTGGATTATGCAAAGAACTTTAAAGACTTCAGGAGCAGAATCTTTAAGTGCTTCTGCTAATATTTTTGTTGGACAAACAGAAGCTCCACTAGTAGTAAAACCATATATTGAAAAAATGACCCGTTCTGAAATAATGTGTGTTATGACTGGTGGTATGGCTACAGTTGCTGGTGGTGTTATGGCAAGTTATGTAGGTATGTTGAAAGATCATATTCCAACTATTGCTGGTCACTTAATGGCAGCTTCTGTTATGGCAGCTCCTGTTGCAATGGTTTTTTCAAAAATACTTGTTCCTGAAACAGAAACTCCTGAAACTTCAGGCAAAATGGAATTCAAAACCGAAAGTTTAGATTCTAGCGTTATTGATGCTTGTTCTAGAGGTTGTTCAGAAGGAATGGGTTTAGCAATCAATGTTGCAGCAATGCTAATCGGCTTTACCGCCATGATTGCACTTTTAAATGATTGTTGGGGTTGGTTTGCTAATCTTTGTGGTTGGAAATCAATAAATACTCTCCAAAGCTTACTCGGTTATATTCTTTATCCTCTCACTTATCTACTTGGTATTAGACCCAAAGATAGAGTTATAGCTGGTGGTTTGATAGGTGAAAAGACTATTTTGAATGAATTTGTTGCTTATTCAGATTTGGCAACAAAATATGTTGGACCTAACAGCCCAATTTGTGAAAAAACACAAATCATTCTTAGTTATGCCCTTTGTGGTTTTGCTAACTTCAGTTCGATTGGTATTCAGATTGCTGGTATTGGTGGACTTGCACCAAAGAGAAGAAGTGAAATTGCTAGTCTAGCTCTCAAAGCTTTGTTGGCAGCAACCTTAACTTGTTTCTTCACTTCTAGTATGGCAAGTTTGATGTATGAACCCAAAGATAAAACTCAGCCAGTAGAACAAGTCAGTATAAATCAGACTGTTCAACCTGCACAAACCGTTGAATCAGCTGCCACTACTCAAACAGCTAATGTTGTTGCACCAGTAGAACAAGCTCAACCAGTTGTAAACTCTACTGAACCAGCTAAGCAAGAAACCGAAGTTTCTGTTGCTGTTGAAGTTTCTGCACCATTAAAAGAAGATACTGTCGAACAAATCAAACAAATAGATACAGCAGCCGTAGTTCCTGTTGCTGACACAACTGTTCCCGATATAACAGCTCCTGAAAATGTTCCAGACAACAATGCTCCAGCAACAGTAAATACAGACCCAGCTATTCCAGCTTCTACTAACTAACAAAGCTCAAAAAGTAAATAAAAAAGCTCGTTCTATCTATATTAGACGAGCTTTTTTTATAAACAAATACTATGGAATTAGAAAATTTATTTATACACCCTGAATCAACAATACTAGACACTCTAAAAGTTATAGATGATACAGCTATGGAAATAGCTCTAGTAGTTGACCAAAACCAGTGTCTAGTAGGAACAGTTACAGATGGTGATATTCGTAGAGGCTTACTTAGAGGTTATAATTTAAACGAACCCATAAAAGAGCTAATGAATCCAAATCCTATTACGGCTGAATTGAATACCTCTGATGATGAATTGCTCTTTATGATGTCTAACCGTTCAATAAAGCATCTGCCACTGATAGATAAAGACAAACGTGTTTTAAGACTTGTTCTTTTAAAAGATTTAATCGCAGGGGAAAAACGTTCAAACATTGCTGTTATTATGGCAGGGGGTCTAGGTTCAAGATTAGGTGAATTAACGAAAGACACTCCGAAACCATTGTTACCTGTTAATGGTAAGCCTGTAATAGCCATAATAGTTGAACAGTTGAAAAAACACGGAATAGAAAACATCTATATTTCTCTGAATTACAAAGGCTTCAAAATAAAGCAATGGTTTGAGAGCAATCCAATCAATGGAATAAATATTTCTTACTTAGAAGAAAAAGATTTTCTAGGTACCTGTGGAGCTCTTTCTTTGTTGCCCATAAAACCCTCAGAACCCTTTATAGTTATTAATGGAGATATTCTTTCTCCTGTAAATTTTGGAAGCTTACTTGAATTCCATAAAAAGAAACAAAACTCTATGACAATTTGTGCAAGAGAGTTTTATTTTCAAGTTCCTTATGGGGTTTTAAAACTTAATGGAAGCCAGCTTATAAGCATAGAAGAAAAGCCTTCTCAAAATATATTTATAAATGCTGGAATATATGTAATTTCACCAGAATTACTTAATTATATTCCTTCAAAAACTCGTTATGATATGCCTGAACTAATTAATAAAACCTTAAAAAATGGCAAAACAATAAGTTGTTATCCTGTTTCTGATTTCTGGATAGACATTGGAACGCCTAAAGATTACATAAAAGCAGGCCAAGAGTTTGAAAACAATTAGGAAAATATTAAATAAACCAGAAGATTTTAGAAGTATATTTACTTTAGTTTAAGAGAAGAAATTACTTTTTCCATAACTTCATCATAATAGTCAATATGACTAGAAGCAAAAGTCAATCTAGATACAAAAACAAATTTTTCTTCAAAAACAACTATATCTTCCAAACAAACTTGAATATCATTTACTTTTATATTGAAAAGGATTTTAAAGGTATCTTTTCTAGACAAAAGTTTCCGAGGTCCATCAGTAGAAACAAGACTGACATTATCTTCCCAATCAATGTGTTTGCTTCTTTGTTCTATATATTCTTTTAAAAAATCCTCTTGGCTTTGATTGTTTAATCCACAAACCAACACAAGATCTTCACCTAATGGTCCAGTAATACTCATTTCTTGAAGACTGGATTTTTTATCATTAACATTCCAAGAAACAGGAATATCCACAGAAAATGTTGTTACAGGAATACTACAGTATTGATAATCCTTAATATTTTTAGGGTAGAAAGATTCAGAATTAAACAAAGTAATATGTTGATATAATGCAAAACTTATTGCAACAACTGTAACAAAAACCGCAAACGCATTAACTAAAGGTTTAAAAAACTTAAATCTATTTGAAAAAACAAAAAGTAGACTTATTATTGCTCCAGCCAATAAACCTCCAAAATGAGCATAATTATCTATTCCTTTTTCCATAAAACCAAACAGAATATTGATAATTAAAATAAACATTAAAGAAGAAAAATTTTGCTTATTCTTTATGTTTTCTTTCGCTTTTTCTTCAGATGTTTTGAATAATTCAAAAACAATAGCCGCAGAAAGCAATCCTAGAACACCACCAGAAGCTCCCACTGTTAAAGTTTTTCCAAAATAGGCTGAGGCAGCACCGCCAGCTATGCCACTTCCAAAAAATATGAGCAGAAAAGCAGGCCAACCAGCGATAGTTTCAATTGGTGGACCAAAAAACCTTAGAGCTATAAGATTCATAAAAAGGTGAATAAAACCAATATGAACAAACATATAGCTTATTAGTCTGAAATATTCACCATTCTTTATAAGAAAATTGCTTGCAGCCCCCATATTTATTAGCTCTATTCTATCTTCAACATTAAAAATAACAATAAAAATCACTGAAAAAACTAGAATAACAAATGAAACAATTTTGGATAATTTGTCTTTTTTTTCTATAACAAATTTATCTTTTTTATTTGCAAGCACAATTTCAGTAACTTTTTCTTTGTATTCAGAATGTAATTCTTTTAATTTTGGAAGCACATGTTTTGCAAAAAAAACTTTATGTTCCAACATACCTTCAATACGTTTCTTCATAAATTCTTTTATGTCAAAAGCTTCATCAGGTAGTTTAGAAATAACCGCCCTCATTTTATCTTCGCCGTCATCAAATTCGCCAGAATAAAAATAGCAAACTCCACGCCAAAAATCTCTAAGTTCTTGTGGGAGCATATTTAATTGTTCAGCGTTTGAAGCAAGATACGAATCATATTCGTCTTTCCATCCCATAAAAGCCAAAAAAACGAACCTATTTATAATAACATTATTTCTTTTTTCAGGAGAATCATTATCTGGCTCAAAAGCCTTTTTTTCTAACGCTATTTGAGCCTCTATAGCCTCATTATATCTAGTTGTTTCTAAATATGCCCTAACCAAATAGAGCAATTCTTCAAATTGCTGTTCTTCAATCGATTTATTAGGGATTCTTACATCATTAATCAGTTCATTAAAATTTCTATTATTAAAATGAATTGCCCCTAAAAACATTCTTGTAACAGCATTATAAGGTTCACCAAGCTCTAAAAGCTTTCTTAATTCAATTGTCATTTTCGCAGGACTATCATAATATTTTGAAGCAATAGTTGCCAAATCTAGCAAATGAGAATTAGGAGTACTCCATGCCAATAAAGCTTTAATCCGTGCATAAAACTCAATTTCGTCAAGTCTATTTTCCGCCATTAAACTATCTATCTTGCCCTGTATCATAATTGGCAAAATTACTAGAACAAAAATACCAAATAAAAAAATCAAAAATACCCATCCAGAAGCAATATCACGATGAGAAAGCCAAAAAATACCGATTAACAAAAAAGACAATTCTGCAATGTAGTTAGAATAGTATTTAAAACCCTGTTTTAAAAGAGAAAAAATCAAGAAAGCTACATTAGCAGCTAATATATATATTAATATTTTAAAAAATTGTTCCATTTCCCAACCTATTTTTTATTAATAACTTCTACAAATTCTATTCCACTTTTATCTGCTTTCAATTTAAGTTTGCCCGATACTTCCCTACCGTCTTCGAGCTTAAAACCACTCATAACTCTTGTAGTCTTTCCTTCTACTATAGCTTTTATAGCTGCCTCCGATATACTTTTTCCATATATTTCTTTTGGTAAAACATACTTGCAACCTTCCCTAAACCTGTTACACCCATAAGCTTTATGACCTTCTATTATACCGCCAATTCCACAGACTGGGCAAGATGCTATTACTTTCATTGTTAAAGTCTTTGTTGCAGTCTGCTTTTTCTTTGAATCATTATTATTAGAAGTTGAACTTTGAGTTCTAACTACTTTTGCTGGTTTTGGAATCGATGGAGTCTTATTTGCTGTTTTTGAATCCGAATCATTTTCAGAATCTTTCTTTTGTTTATTCCAACCGCCATAAGTATTTGTAATTGTTGAAGCCAAATCTCTTAAAGAATTTGAAGTTTTTATTTTAGCCACAACTTCCGTTACAAATTTAGATATTCCATCCATAAAGTCTTTATCATTATCCTTGCCATGAGAAATATCAGCAAGACGTTTTTCCCATTTGCCAGTTAAATCAGGGCTCTTTATATCTTCTTCGGCATTATCAATTATATTTATTCCTTTTTCTGTAGGAATAAGCTTTTTCTTATCACGAACCATATAACCAACTTTTATTAGTTTTTCTATAATTTCAGCTCTTGTAGCAGGAGTACCCAACCCTCCATCCTTCATAGCATCTCGCAGTTCTTCGTCTTCTACCATCTTTCCTGCTGTTTCCATTGATTGTAAGAGAGTTGCCTCTGTATAAGCCAAAGGTGGCTTAGTTTTTTTCGTTAGCAAGTTAGAATTCACAACATCTCTAGTGTCACCTTTTTTTACTTCAGGAAGAGTCTGCGTATTTTCATCATCATCAGAATTAGATTCAGAATCTGTTAATTTTTCCTTTAAATTTTGATTTGCAAAAGTTTGCTTTTTAGGATAAAGGACTCTCCAACCTTCATCTGTAACAACTTTTCCTGTTGCCTTAAAACTATCATCGTCTATTTTTGCAATGATAGTAGTTGATAAATATTGATGGTCGGGATAAAAAACAGCTAAAAACCTTCTAACAACCAAATCATAAATTTTCTTTTCTGCACTACTCCAACCAGTCATATCTTTCACTGGTTTTTCTGTCGGGATTACGGCATGGTGGTCAGAAACTTTTGAGTTATTAAAAACTCGTTTATCTTTTTTGGGTCTATTAGTTCTCAAATACCCTAAATAACTTGAATATTCTGGTGGCAAACAGCCTAATCTTCTTTCTATAGTAGGAAATATATCATCAGAAAGATAGCGGCTATCGGTTCTTGGGTAAGTCACAACCTTTCTTTTTTCATAAAGCCCTTGAAGTGTAGAAAGAGTATCTGCTGCCGTCATTGAATAACGTGAGTTGGCATCTCGCTGTAAAGTTGTCAGGTCATATAAAGCAGGTGGAGACTGTTTTTTTGCTGTTTTCTTTACAGAAGCAATCACAGCAGTCTTATTCTTGATATTTTCAGAAAGTTCAGTGGCTTTTTCCAAAGAATCTATTCTAGTTTGATATTCTTCAGCTTTTGGATTAAACCATATTGCAGTGAAATCATTTAATACTGCTTCAACTTCCCAATAATCTTTAGGTACAAAATTAGTTATTTCCTTGTGTCGATTTACAACCATTGCCAAAGTAGGAGTCTGGACACGCCCAAGAGTAAACATTGTATTAAGCTTTTTGGTATAAGCTCTAGTCAAATTCATACCAACAAGCCAATCGGCTCTACTTCTACAAACAGCAGCTTTTGCCAGATTATCGTAGTTTTCGCCAGGTCTTAAATCATTGAAGCCACTTTTAATAGCTTCATCAGTCATACTTGAAATCCATAGACGTTTAAAGGGCTTTTTGCAACCGCATTGATTATAAACTAACCTAAAAATTAATTCCCCTTCTCTTCCAGCATCTGCCGCATTTATCAATAAATCCACATCAGAACGGTTAAATAGCTTTGAAACATTATCAAACTGCTCTTTTGAAGCTGGCAAAACTACGCATTTCCAAACAGTAGGAATCATTGGAAGTATACTCATACTCCAATTCTTCCAGCTAGGATTCTGAACTTCAGGATGACCTAAAGAGACCAAGTGACCGAAACCCCAAGTCACAATATAGTCTTTCCCTTCAAGAAAACCATTGCCACGATTAGTGGCTCCTAATATTCTAGCAATGTCTTTTCCTACTGACGGTTTTTCTGCAAATACCAAAGTCTTCATGCAAAATATCTTATCCTAACTTTATTTTTATGTCTAGTTTTTTTTAGGGAACTAGTAGAGCAGAAACTATTAATTGATGTTGTATTTTATTGAGATTTGTTGTAAAAAGGGTATATGAAACAAATTGAATCAAGAAACAACCCTATAATAAAAAGAGCTTTTAAATCAATAAATAGCCCTAATAGCGAGAATCTCATTGTTGTCGAAGGCTACAAGTTATTAGGTGAAGCATTAAAATCTGGTGCAAAGCCAGAAATGCTCTTCGTTACAGATGAAGCGAATGTAATGTCACAGCTATTCGAGACTCGCAATGACGATTTTTTTCAGTCTAAAATGGAAAAAATAACTTATAAAGTAAGCAAAGGCTTAATGCGAGAACTATCCACAGTGACGAATCCTGGTGAAATAATAGCTTTTTTAACCCCCTCCCCCACCCCAGATCTTGAAGAAATAATAAAAAGCTCAAAAATGCTAGTAGTGTTAGATAGACTTCAAGACCCAGGCAACATAGGAACAATCCTGAGAACTTCTGAGGCAATGGGAGTTTCAGCAATAGTCCTTTTAAAGGGTTGTTGCAACCCAAACAACCACAAAGTCATAAGAGCCGCAATGGGTTCAAGTTTCAGATTACCAATAGTTTCCAATATTGAAGTAGAAAATTTGTTTAAACTTTTGAACAAAAATAGTTATATGACCGTTTGTGCAGATATGAAAGGCAATAATCTTAAAAGTTTTGAATTTGCTGAAAAAACTGCTCTGTTTATGGGGCAAGAAGGACAAGGGCTATCTGACTATATTGTTGATAATTGTCACTCAAAAGTTTCTATTCCTATGTTTGGGCAGGTTGAATCTCTTAATGTTGCAACCTCTACAGCAATCTGTCTTTATGAATGGGCAAGGAACAAAGATAAGGGACAATAGCATTAGGGTTCTTGTGGAAAATTCAGAAGCTGTTTAATTATTTTGTTATATTATGATTTTATGTTATCATTTAGTTGTTCTCAAAAATCGTTAAAGTTCTTGTGTACACCAATAAGTTTTGAAAGATAAAACAGAAGTAATGTTTTCAATCTTCACAAGCTTGAATTATATGTTAATAAAAAACACATTTAAAATTTAAATTTTTCTTTAGTTTTATAAAACAATAATATAATATATATATTATTTTATATAAAACCAATAAGCAGTTAGGAAAAAAATATGAATGTATTTCAGAAAAATATTTCATTGTATGCGTTTTTTTCCATTGTTGTAATTTTGATTTTTTCGACAATATTTAGTATTGTCGCTATTTGGAACGTAGGAACATATAATTCTAATCGATTATTAATTTTACTTTGCGAAATAGGACAAAAGAATCTTAATAATTATATCGAAAGCATAGAGAAATCTGTAAGTTTTGTTTCCGAACACGTTCAGACCGACTTAAAAAGTTTAAATTCTTTAGACGACTTTAACTCTGAAAAGTTTTCTAGTCTAGTTGAACACTCAAAATCCCTTTTTTCAAATATGAAACATATAGAAAAAGGAGTTTTGTCATATTTCTATCGAATTAATCCTGATATTTCAAAGACTGAAAAAGGTTATTGGTTTGTCAATATTGATGGCAATGGCTTTAAAGAACATGAAGTAACCAACATTTCCCTTTACGATATTACCGATATGTCAAAATTAGTTTGGTATACTGTTCCAAAATATCAAAAGAAAGCTATTTGGTTGCCTCCATACATTACCGATAACCTTGGTGCTCGAGTTATATCTTATAGTGTTCCCATTTTCTTTAATGAAAAATTTGTTGGTGTAATTGGTATAGAAATCGATTACTCGACTATGGCTAAACTAGTTAATAATATTTCTCTTCACGAAAACGGTTATGCCTTTATTAATGATGATAAAGGCAAAATCATTTATCATCCCCTTATGGATGTTACAAAAATGAAAACACAACCAAGTGTTCCAGATGGGTTATTAAGCAATGGAGAAATTACGTTATATAATTTTAATGATAAAGATAAAATTGGAACATGGAAAAAGCTTAGTAATGGAATGAGATTAAATGTTTCTGTTCCAGTTTCAGAAATAAATAAAGATTGGCAAAAATGGATTTATGCCATTGTAGCAATAGCAATTACGCTATTTATTTTAGTATTTTTACTCTTTATTAATATTCGTCATATTTTAAAGTTAAATTACAGTGCCAAAATAAAAAATCAGAAATTAAAAGATCGTCATCAACAATTACTTGATATGATAAATGCTATGACAATAGATTATAGTGGTATTTACAATGTTGATTTAGATTTAGACGATGCACTATGTTATAGAGAAAACAATCAAACGCCAGAAGACCTTCATTACCATTATCAATCTTGGATTACCGACTATTGTAATCTTTATGTAGACGATAACTACAAAGAAGATTTTTTAAAATTTGTAAACAAGGACAATATTCGTTTAGCATTGTCTAATCAAGATATCATTTCTTATCTTTATTTAGTAAACCGTAACGGCAAATCATTTCATAAATTGATACGTATGGCATGTGTCTATTATTCCAATAACAATAATGAAAAAAAAGTTCATTCTATAGCATTAGGTTTTATTGATATTGATCAAGAAGTCAGAGAATATACTGAAAAATAAAGCATAATTCTGCATAAAGCAGTTTTTAAAAGGAGTTCAAATGTCTGAATCACACGAAAAACTGTTGAACCAATTCCAGGAAGAAATGGGAAAGGTTAAGACAACAGCAGATGTAGAAGCCCTAAGAGTCAAATATTTAGGCAAAAAGGGCGAAGTCACCGAATTATTAAAAGGCCTTGGCAAACTTAGTATCGAAGAACGAAAAGCTACTGGTGCGGCTATAAACCAAATTAAAACAGCCATACAGTCTAGTATTGAAGAAAATATGAAGAAACTAGCTCTCAAAGAACTAGACGAAAAGCTTCAAGCAGAAAAACCAGACCATTCTATGCCTGGCACTTATCCGACTATTGGCTCACTTCACCCAGTAACTCAGGTTGCAAATGAGGTAATAAACATATTCCAAGCAATGGGCTTTTTCTTAACTGAAGGTCCTGAAATAGAAGAAGAATACTATAACTTTGAAGCCTTGAATGTTCCAC
>CAJOQX010000334.1 GCA_905236865.1 Candidatus Rifleibacteriota bacterium | reverse complement strand
TTCGACACATTTTAAAACTCCGCCTTTTTTGGCTCTTGGGTCACCAAAAGCAGTGATATTATCGTTAGTCTGCCATTTTAAAGATTTAATAAGAGTATCTTTGTCGGCTTGACTCATAGAACTAACGTCATCGGTTGAAACATTAACATTACCTGATGAGCCTGTTCCAACGGCAAACTTGCCACTTTTAATAAGCTGATTTAACTCTTTAACAGCTTGGGTATTCTCTTTTACGGAATTTTTGATTTCTCTGATTTCCTTCAAGAGTTCATCATTTGACTGCGCCTTAGCTTCATAAGTAAAAGCTGTAAGAAGCATAAAAAGGATAATAAAAAATCTACCAGACTTCAAGGTTTGGAGCTCCTTATATTTTGTTTGTTGTCAACACACACAAACGAGAATAAACATTTACAAATAAATGCAAATATAATTTTACTTTTTTATTGTTATTTTGTCACGAAAAACTTTGTTTTTTCAAAATGAAGTTTTTCAAATTGATTATTTCTGAATAGAATATTGGAAAATAAAGTTTTAGTTTTTTATTTCCTTTTATCTATATTCAAAATTTTTTATATTAAATCTTGTAAATGTTCTAATCATTTAGTAAAATTCATTTCTATCTAATACAAGGTAAGAAACATATAAAAAATAAGGAAAAAACAATGACTGATACAAATAATATCCGTTACAAAAAACCTTTGCTAAAGCTAAGTGGTGAAATGTTTGGCGGAAAAGACGGTTTTGGTTTTGATCGTAAATCTCTTGAAGATTTTGCAAAAGAAATAAAAGCTGTTGTGGATAAAGGGATTACTCCTGGTATAGTTATTGGCGGAGGCAATTTCTTTAGAGGAGCAAAGTCTACATTGCCTGCTGTTAAACGCCATAATGCTGATTCTATTGGTATGTTAGCAACTGTTATGAATGCTCTTTGTTTTGCAGACCATTTAGAAGCGATTGGGGTTAAAACAGCTGTTTTTTCTGCAATGCCAATTGGTACACTCACTAGACCTTACGATATAGATAAAGCACAGAAATTTCTAAATAAAGGAATTGTATGTATTTTCTCTGCTGGAACAGGTCATCCTTATTTTTCTACCGATACTGGTTCTGCTTTGCGTGCTATAGAAACAGGTTGTGATGTGCTTATAAAAGCAACGAAAGTTGATGGAGTATACGATGCTGATCCTGCTAAAGTTCCAACAGCAAAGAAGTTTGATGTAATTACTTATGAAGAAGTTTTAGAAAAGAAACTAGGAGTTATGGATTTGGTTGCCATTACTCTTTGTAGAGATAACTCCATGCCTCTTAAGGTTCTTTCTCTTAATGAATCTGGTATTCTTGTTAAGGCTTGCCTAGGAGAAAAAGTAGGTACTGATGTTGTTCCATCATGAAAAATTAAAAAGCTTAAAGATTTAAGCCCCTTTTCTCAAATCTCTGCTCTTTTTGAAATAGGATATAATTAAATTTGAATTAATTATCTTAATAAATTAAAGTAAACCCAGAAAGGAAATTAATAAATATGTCTATTGATTCTATGATTAATGATTGCAAAGCTAAAATGCTACAGTCTATCGAAGTTTTAAAGAAAGATTATTCAACAATGAGAACCTCAAGAGCAACTCCATCTCTTTTGGCTCGCATTACTGTAAATCAATATGGTTCAGAAGTTCCTTTACAACACGTTGCTTCTGTTTCTGCCCCAGATCCAAAACAATTAGTAATACAACCTTGGGATAAATCTGTTCTTTCTGAAATTGAAAAAGCAATTCTAAAATCTGATTTGGGTTTGAATCCACAGAATGATGGAAATTTGATTCGTTTGCCAATTCCACCTTTAACAGAAGAAAGACGTAACGACTTAGTTAAAACTGCTAAGAAAAAAGCAGAAGAATATAAGGTTACACTCCGCAATATACGTAGAGATGCTAACGATACTTTAAAAGCTATGCAGAAAAAGAGCGAAATCACAGAAGACGAATGTAAGAAAGCTCTTGACAAGATTCAAAAGCTTACCGATGAACAAATAAAAAGTATTGATACTATATTTACCTCTAAAGAAAATGAAATAAAAGGTAAATAATGAAGTATAAAATTACAGATGATTGTGTTTCATGTGGAACTTGCAATTCTGTTTGTAAAAACAGGGCCATTAGAATGGGCTTTCCCTGTGTCATAACCAATAAATGTATTGGTTGCGGAGCTTGTGCAGAGGCTTGTCCTATTGAAGCTATAGTTCCTGTTAAAGAAAACATTACTTCATCTGAAAAAAAATAAATTATTAAGGTAAGGTTAAATAGTAACTAATGACAAATCAGAGCCGAGAAGAATTGAAAAAAGAGATGATGGCTGAAGTTGATATGAAGAACATTCCTGCCCATATTGGCATAATAATGGACGGAAATGGAAGATGGGCTAAAAAAACAGGTCAGCCAAGAATAGTTGGGCATCACGAAGGGGCTAGACGTGTAAAGAATATAGTTAGGTTTTGTAACGATATTGGCGTAAAACACCTCAGTCTGTATGCTTTTTCTATTGAAAATTGGTCGAGACCTAGCTTGGAAGTTTCGGCTCTGATGCGTTTGTTTTCTACTTATATAATAAAAGAACGTGATGGATTAAATGCAGAAAATGTAAGATTTGAATTTTGCGGCCGACGAGAAACTATGCCTCCAAAAGTTATGGAGGAGTTAGATAATATAGTCAATTATTTAAGGAAAAATACAGGTCTTACTCTTACTGTTTGTATAAATTATGGTGGGCGGGCTGAAATAGTTGATGCTGTAAAGGCTATCATTCAAAAAGGCTACAAACCAGAAGAGATTACAGAAGATTTAATTAGTCAACATTTATATTGTTCTGATATTTTACCTGATGTTGATTTAATGGTTAGAACTAGTGGTGAAATGAGAACTAGTAACTTCCATATCTGGAGAGCTGCTTATTCTGAATTGTATTTTACCCCTGCGTTGTGGCCAGAATTTGATTCTGTAGAAATGTTAAAAGCTATCTTGGCTTATCAAAAACGTGAAAGACGCTTTGGAATGACAAGCGAACAAGTTCAGGCATGAAGAAATTATTAGCTAGACTTCCAGTTATAATTATCGGTATTCCAACAGTTTATTGGCTGTTGGTTCATGCTGATAATGCGATAAAATTGGCTTTCTTTGCTGTTATTGCTTTAATAGGACAATATGAACTAGTTTCAATGCTCGAAAAGTCTTGTAGAAAGCCTATTCTTGAATGGCTATCATCTTGTATTATATTAACTTCTTCATATTTTGGGGAACGTGCTTTATATGCTTCTCTAGTGGTTTGTGTAGTTTTAGCGATGCTTACAACCGTTTTTAGAGGACTAAAAGGCGATGGAACAAAATATTTTTGTCATGTAATTTTTAGTATTTTTTATCTGCCATTCTGTTTGAGTTGTTATTATCTGCTTTCTTTAAATATTGGTGGAATGGCATTGTTTATGATATTGGCTTCTGTTTGGGCTTTAGATATTGGGGCATATATTGTAGGAATGACTTTAAGAGGTCCTAAAATGGCTCCAAAAATAAGTCCTAATAAAACTATTTCGGGGGCAATTGGAGGTTTTATATGTTCCGTTGCCTTTTTAAACTGTGCGGCACATTATGGCTGGGCTAATTTGCCAATGCCACAAACAGTTTATGCTTCGTTGGTTATTGCCATCATTGGACAGATAGCTGATTTATTTGAATCTGTAATAAAAAGAGAATCTGATATAAAAGATTCTGGAAAACTTTTAGGGGCACATGGTGGTGTGTTAGATCGTATTGATAGTCTTCTGTTTCTAGGACCACTGTGCTATTTCATATATACGTTAAGTGTTTGAAAGGTCATAAAAATGTTAGCTTTTCTTTGGGTTGCTGTAAAAACGATATTTGCAATATGTTTTGTTCTTATAAGTATTGCGATGATACATGAATTTGGGCATTATATCACTGCTAAAATGTGTGGGGTATGGGTTCTTGAGTTTGCCATAGGCTTCGGTGAAAGAATTTGGAAGAAAAAAATAGGTGAAACTCTTTATTCTTTCCGTCCATTCCCATTAGGTGGATTTGTTCGGCTTGCAGGTATGGATAATGTCGAAGAAAAAGATGAAAATGGTGAAGTAAAAGAAGAAGATGAAGATCCAGACCTTCCAAAGGTTCCTATTGATCACCCAAAAAGCTATGTAAGTAGACCTTGGTGGGCAAAGATTATTGTTCTTGCTGCAGGTGCTACAATGAACCTAGTGTGGGCAATGATTCTTATGTCCTGTATTTACATATTTGCAGGCGGTCCTATAAGCAATATTCTTGTTCTTGAAGCTCCACAAGATAAAATAGCATTTAAAGCAGGTGTTCGTAATGGTGATATAGTTTATGCTATTAATGGAGAAAAGCTGACTGATTGGAGTCAGGGTATGAAGATAATCAACAGCAACCCTGGCAAACAGATTACACTTAATATAATTAGAAACCACCCGATCAATAAAGATGCTTCTGCTGGTGGAGTAATGAGAGATAATTATGCAAATAGCGATAATTCTTATCAGACCCATGATGAAGAAAAATTAGATATAGTAGTTGTTCCTGAAGGACCAGAAGGAGCAGGTAAAATTGGTATCGGTCTAGCTCCTAACAATTATGATTATACTAAATTACCAATCGGAACAGCAATTGCTAGAGGCTGTGAAGACGCAATCAATATTATAATTCAGACAGTTGATGGCCTTTATAGAATGATTACAGGTCAGACCAAAGCTGATGTTGCTGGTCCAGTAAAAATTATGAAAATGATTAAAGACCAGTCTTCAAAAGGTTGGACTGATTTATTCTATTTAACTGCTTTGCTTTCTGTAAATATTGGTTTGTTGAATTTGCTACCATTGCCAGTATTAGATGGTGGTAGAATTGTATTTGTCCTTCTTGATGTAATTTTTAGAATAATCAATATGATTTTCCATACTAAGTTTGTAGTTACCTCAAAAGTTGAAGAAAGCATACATTTTGCTGGAATGGTATGTTTGATTGCTTTAATGATATATGTAACTTTTAAAGATATATTGAGCTTCTTATGAAATTCATAAAAAAAATACTGTTTATCTTTATGCTTCTAATTATTGTTGTATTAGGAGCTTTCGTTTACTTTATGATTAACTTTGACAGCTATAAAGCCAAAATGGCTGAAAGAGTTGATATAAAACTTGATAATGTTACCTTGAATCCTGAAAAGCTTACAGATAAACAAACAAAAGTTAAGCTTCATTTCATTGTCAATAATCATCTTCCTTTTGGTATTGTTTTCAAAAACTTAATTTTTGATATGAGTATAGGTGACGACAAAGTTGCTAATGGAATGCAGGCAGAAGCAATGGTAACTCTGAATCCTAATATAGATACCAATGTTGTAATTGCTTGCAATGTTGATTCTATTATTGCAAGAAGGGCTATTACAAAATCAGTAGAAAAAAATGCAGGGAAGCTTTTAAAAGCTGTATTAAGTAAAAAATCAGTAAAAAAAGAAATGGGTGATGACATCAAAGGAATAACAGTAGTCAAAGGCATTGCTGATATGATGATTAAAATAGGTTCTATGGAAATACCTTTTCAACGTAAGGTTTCTTTTTAAAAACAAATATTTGTTTTTATATAGCTTAGCATAACTCGACTGTAATAACAGTAATGTCATCGTGTTGCTTTGTTCTTTCTGAAAATTCTTTTAAAACAGAATTTACTAGAGTATTTGCTGGGTCACTCTTTTCGTTACGAGGTCTTTGTAGAAATTTTTTAAGACCGCTTTCGCCAAATTCTTCATCTTCAATGTTTCGAGATTCTGTAACTCCATCTGTATACATTAAAAGCATATCTTTTTTGTTTAGCTTGAATTTGATAGATTCATATTTATAGTCTTCTAAAATTCCTAAAGGCATTCCTTTGCTGTTCTTTATAGATAGAGAGAAATTCTTTCCATAGCTAGAAGCGATAAAAGCAGGGTTGTGACCTGCACTAGAAAGTTCAACATCGCCAGTTTTAGCGTCTACAATAATATACATTGCTGTTATAAATTTATCGCTAGTAATATTCCCTGCTATAATATTGTTTGCCTTAAACAGAACCTCACTGGCAGACATTTTTGATAAATCCATTGTCGATAGGGTTGTTTTAAAAACAGTCATAAGCATTGCACCAGTAACGTTTTTACCAGAAGCATCAGCTATAACTATTCCAATACGGTTTTTCCCAAGTTTAAAGAAATCATAATAATCGCCACCAACTTCAGCAGCAGGTTTCCATGCTTTACATATTTTTAAACCATCTATTTTGGGAACTCGCTTTGGAAGAAGATTTTCTTGAATTTCTTGTGCAACCATAAGCTGATCGTCCATAAGCTTTTTCTCGTCATGGTCTTTTAATAGAGAAGCTGTTTCTATGATAAATGCTATATGACCAGCTATAATCTGAATAAAGAATATTTCTTGCCAAGAAAGCTTTATATCAGGGTCTAGAAAATAAACAAAAAGCAAACCATAATCTTTCGCTCTAATTTCGTCTTCACGACCAGGAACTTTTAGTAATTCAACTTTTAAACTTCCGTTCAAACCTAACTCATATTTTCTGTTTTTAAGAATTGGATTATCGCTAATTTTTTGGGGAGAATACTCTGGTTGAAAAAACTTATTTTGTAAACTAGAAATATTTGGTGAAGTTGCTTCATTGTTCTCGTAAAACCAACCGCTAAGACCTTCATCTTTTGGTATCAATTCAAAAGAGCCTGGTCCTTTATAGCCAGTGGAATCACAATAAACTTTGTATTCATCGCTTTTTTCAAAGTTTTCACTAAACACAGGGTCGCCTAGTCTATAAAAGAAATATTCAGGTTTCTTGGATTTATCCTTAGATTCGCTATCATCCTTTTTCTTAGCAAAAACCATAACTTTTGCCATATCTATTTTAGGACAGTTATTCATTAGATTTTGTAAAATAGCAATTACGGCTTCTTCCTTTTGTTCTTCTTTATTCCAAGAATTTTGACCTGAACCGTGCAGCTTGTTGATAATACTTGGCAAAGTTCGTATATAATCAAGATTTCCACTATTGATAATTCCTTGATAATTTAGAGTTTTTGCCATTTTAGAAAAATCTCTGCCTAAATCGTCTATTTCTGTGATATTTGACTTTGGTAAATCGATAGCTTGTGAATCAAGATTAAAGTTAGCTATTTGTTGGCTTAGGTTTTTTAAAGGCATTGAAATAGCTTTTGGCATACGAATTATTAGAAATATACCTGCAGAGAATACAAGAAGCAAGAATGTACCTATAACAAAGTATGTTCTATTGCCAAGCTCTATTTGTTCTGCAGAAACAGCATCTATTCTTCCCCAGAAAAATTTAGCTTCTTTTGATGCGTAATCAATGCCAAACTGCTGATTTTCTTCCATTTTTGAAAGAGTTTGAGTTATTTTGTCATCTAATTCAAGAATTTCACTTCCATCTGAAGCTTCGATTTCATTCCTTAAATTAGAAAATGATTTTGAAAAACTTTTGACGCTTGTTCCAATTTTAGTCAGAACTCGTTTTTGAACTTGATTAGAAGTTTCTTTGGTCGAACGTTCAATTAGGTATAAAATTGCTCTAAGACGTTGTTCAACACGGTTACTGGAATTTTTTCTGATATTTCTTAATTTGTCAGGATTAGATTGATTGGTATTTAAATAAAGCGAAACTTCTTTTTCTGAAATTATTAAATCTGTTTCTATCCTTTTGATTTTGTCCAGCAAAAAGCCACTAGAATTTTGAAAATCACTGCTTTTTAATGAATTTTGTAAGTCAGAAATCATATCTCTGAAACTTTTCATTAAAATGTCTATTTCTGCCTGCATACGTTTAGCAGCTTCACTTCTATTTTTATTGGTTTGTTTATAAGTATTTGTTCTTTGATTTATCAAAAGAACAAGGTAATCAAAATCATTCTTGTAAGACGTATAATAGCGTTCAATATTAATCGATTTTTCTTTATGATTTTTATCTAGTGAGGATTTGGAAATTATATCTAAGGCTTTTTCTATCTCATCTTCGCACTGTTTGTAATCTAATGAGTTTATTGAATCTCTAACAAGATTTCGAGCTTGCTGACCAATAAGATGCCAATAGTTTGCCACTCTTTCATATTGTCTAGCAAGCTCTATATTTTGAGGTAATTTTTTATTGACGAAAGAATCTAAGTCTAAATAAGACTTAGAAGTTAGCAAGATAAAGATTATTATTACACCAAGTATAATTAATAATCCTCTTTGTAATTGCCGTTTTAGAGTCACACGTTGAACCTGAACTCAATCATATCACCGTCTTCTACGGCATACTCTTTGCCTTCAAGACGAGCAAGACCAGCAGATTTCACATTAGCAACGCTCCCTTTTTCTTTGAAAGCTGTAAAAGGAATAACTTCTGCTCTAATAAAACCTCTTTCTATATCCGAATGAATTTTTCCAGCAGCTTTTTGAGCTTTTGTGCCTTTTGTAATGGTCCAAGCTCTAACTTCATCTGGTCCATAAGTGAGAAAACTGATGTAGTTAAGTAATCTGTAGGCTTCTTGAATCAATCTATTACGACCAGATTCTTTTATGCCATATTCTGCAAGGAACATTTCTTCTTCTTCAGGTGAGAGAGTAGATATTTCCATTTCTGTTGCGGCAGAAATAAGAAGAGGCTTCCATTTGTGTTCAGCACAAGCATTTTTGAAAGCTACTACTGTAGAGTCATCTTCGTTTTTGTATTGATCGTCAGAACAGTTGCCAACAAGAAGCATAGGTTTCTGGGTAAGGAAACGATAGCCACTTAAACTGTGAGCTTGTTCTTCTGTCATTGGAACTTCAGAAATAAAATGGTTTTCCTCTAAAGTTTTCTTTAAAGATTCCATCAATTCTAGTTCTTTTATCTGTTCAGGCTTCTTAGTGCCTTTCATTTCTTTATTCAAGCGTTCTATCTTGTTTGTAACCATTTCTAAATCGCTAAATATAAATTCAAGGCATATTTCTTCCAAGTCTGCTACAGGGTCTACTTTGTTGTGAATGTGAGGAACAGCATCTCCACCAAAAAGTCTTACAACTAGCATTATTGCTTCACAAGTTCTAATGTTTGCAAGAGTTTTGCTTGCAGATTTCTGGTCTGAACTGCTTATTCCTGGAATATCAGTAAATTCTACTGTTGCATAAGTTGTTTTCTTTGGCTTATAGATTGTAGCTAGAAAATCTAACCTGTCATCTGGAACTTTGACTACTCCGTTGTTTATTTCGTCTGATTGAACAAGATAATCTCTAGTTTGAGCCTGTGCCCTAGTTGCCATATTAAAAATGCTTGTTTTGCCAGACATTGGCAAACCTGCTAAACCAATTTTCATTTAGAAATCTCCTGAATGTTTTTTTCTCACTATATTCTATCACAAATATTTGATTTAAGATATAAGATTTAAGAGAAGAGAGAAAAGGGGGATTGAGAATTGAGAGTTGAGAATTGAGAGATGAAAGGTGAAAGGAGAGAGGTGAGAATTGAGAATTGAACTAGCGTTACTTTATTTACTAAAACTAGAATATTTTTTTATGATATAATAAATATTGACATTCAATTAAAATAAGAAAGAAACTACAATGATTAGAAATGATAATAAAAAAATAGTTTTGTATTTATCTGTATTTCTTATATTTCTGATAACAAACTCTCTTTTTGCCTATAAACCATCGTCAGAATATACAAAATATAAACATTGTTTATCTAATTTAAAAGTCCTACAAGATGCAATTGAAATGTATAATATGGACAACAAAGAAAGTATAGACAATCTAAATGAAGAGAACTTAAAATCACTTATTAGTAAAGGTTATTTAAAAGGAATAAGTTCACCTACAGACAAATGCAAGTATTTGAGCAAAAATGGCGAAGTTTACTGTAAATATCATGGTGGAGTTGATTATAAAAAAATCAGACCAGACCCTGAATTTGCACAATTTATAGATGCTTTTTACGAAGCTCAAAATAAGAAAGAAATATCGTATATTTTTGAACGTTGTTTCGTTTTCATTTTTTTCCTTTTGGCATTTTATTCCTTAGTTAAATTTATTAAATGGGTTTCTTCTTCATTTAAGCCAGAAGAACTTTATACAGCTGAATACAATAAGGAAGACAAAAAACAATCATAAAAAAAACTGGCATAAGCCAGTTTTTTTTTAATCTTCATCTGGTTTAAGAACGGCCATAAATGCCTTTTGTGGTATTTCAACATTTCCGACCATTTTCATACGCTTTTTACCTTCTTTTTGTTTTTCAAGGAGTTTGCGTTTTCTAGTAATATCACCGCCATAGCACTTTGCTAGAACGTCTTTTCTTACTGGAGCGATATTTTCACGAGCAATAATCTTTGCTCCTATTGCTGCCTGCAAAGGAATCTGGAATTGATGACGTGGAATGAGTTTTCTTAGTTTTGTAATAACATTTCTGCCTCTATATTCTGCTTTATCTTTATGACAAAGGAAAGAAAGAGCGTCAACCTTATCACCATTAACTAAAATTTCTACTCTAGAAATATTTGAAGCACGATAACCTATGTTTTCATAATCAAGAGAAGCATAGCCTCTTGTTCTGCTCTTTAATTTGTCGTAGAAATCTACAATTATTTCTGAAAGTGGTAAATCGAAAGAAATAGAAACACGATTTTCAGAAATAAATTCCATTGTATCCATGACTCCACGACGTTCTTTAGCTAATTCCATTATTGTGCCAATAAATTCTTTTGGCATAAAAATAGTTGCATGAACAAAGGGTTCTCGTATTTCTTCGATTTTA
>CAJOQX010000333.1 GCA_905236865.1 Candidatus Rifleibacteriota bacterium | reverse complement strand
GTATAAGGAATATTTAACTTTTTCCAACCAGAAAGAGTATCTAAACTATTTGGAACAACATAAAGCTCTAGATAATTATAATAACCTGATTCATACAAACGCATAGCTTCGTTTGCATAGTTAGATAAATTAGTTGACCAAAGTTTTAAACCAATATTCATTTATCACCTATAGACCATTATTAACGTCGGAGTAATTTCCTAAATACCCTCTTTGTTTGATGGTATTTAATAAACAGCCACTCAAACTTCGATTGCTCATAATTGAAGGTTATATCAATCACATACGCCTGCTAAAACATACCTCCTAATCTCTAACCTCTCATCTCTTATCTCTTTAAAATAAAAAGGCTTGAGTTACCCAAGCCTTTTTATTTTAATTTCTTCCACTTAAATCTATGACCGAATTATCTCCAATATTCATACGTTGTGACTGACCTGCAAGTTCTACAGCATCACCAATGAGTGATTCATCAAGCATAACATTATGGAGAATAGAATTTGGATTAATTACGGAATTGCGAATTATAGATTCGTTTACTCTGCAATTTTCAGCAATTGAAACATAAGGACCAATTACACTATGTTTGACTTCAGCAGATGGATGAATAGAAACTGGTGGTATTATAACGCAGCCTTCGATAAACAAATGATTACCAGTGGCACGTTCAAGCAAAAACCTATTTGTTTCAAGAAGAGTTTCTGGTTTCCCACAGTCAAGCCATTCTTCTATTTCTGGAGCACCAAGTTTTAGCCCGTCTTTTATCATCAGCTTAAATACTTCTGGAAGATAGAATTCGCCTTTTGTTCTTAAATCGCTCTTTATTGCTTGATTTATGTAATCCATAAACTGACGACCATTTTTCATATAGTATAAACCGACCTGAGCAAGTTTGCTAACTGGCTGATCAGGCTTTTCTACCATATCAACAATAATGCCATCTTTCATTACATTAACACCGAATCGTTTATAGTCTTTAACTTCTTTTGAATAGATTAGTCCATCTAAATCTTTGCAAAGAATATGAATACGAGTTAAATCTGTTACAAAAAGAGTATCGTTAAAGACGACAAGAACATCGTCACCTTCAAAGATTCTAGGAGAAGCTAATGAAACAGCATGAGCAGGACCTAGCAGTTCGGTTTGAGTAACATAAGTTACTTTTATATTTGGATAATGTTCATCAACGAATTGCTTTATAATATTACCGTTTTTGTCGGTAATGATAATATATTCTTCAACATCGACTTTAGATAATCCATCTATTACATGCTGTAAAACAGTTTTTCCAGCAACCCTAACTAAGGATTTAGGTTTTGTAAAAGTATGGGGTCGAAGTCTGGTACCTTTACCAGCAACAGGTAATATTACTTTCATTTTATTTTTCCTTTACTTATTCAGATAAGAACCTTTACCGATTCCTTCATATTCAAAGCCCATTTGAGCCATTTTCTTCGGATCAAAAAGATTTCTTCCATCCATTATAATGGGTTGATTTAGCAAACTCTTAATTTTATCAAAATCAGGTCTTCTAAATTCGTTCCATTCAGTAACTATTACTAATGCATCTGCCCCTTCAAGTATAGAATACTGTTTCTTACCATATTCTATTTTATCACCAAAAATCTTATAAGCTTCTTTTGAAGCTTCTGGGTCGTAAGCTCTAACTTTGCAACCTTCTGCAATAAGATTTTGAACTAGAACAATAGAAGGAGCTTCACGCATATCGTCTGTATTAGGCTTAAAAGCAAGACCCCAAACAGCAATTGTCTTGTTTTTTAGTTCATCTCCGAAGCGTCTTTTTAGTTTATCGAAAAGAACCTTTTTCTGTCGTTTATTAACAGTCTCAACAGCAGAGAGTATTTCTAACTTGTAACCATGTTGTTCACCTGTTTTTACAATAGCTTGAACATCTTTTGGAAAACAACTTCCGCCATAGCCTGGACCTGGAAATATAAAGGAGTAGCCTATTCTGCTATCAGAACCGATACCTTGACGAACTTGAGAAACATCAACCCCTAATCTTTCACAAAGATTAGCAATATCGTTC
>CAJOQX010000332.1 GCA_905236865.1 Candidatus Rifleibacteriota bacterium | reverse complement strand
GATGAGAGATGAGAGATGAGGGATAAGGGATTTGTTTTAGATAAAGTTTCCGTTAGCCCTGACTTGCTCTGTTTATTAAATCTATGTTAGTATGGTAAAAAAATAGGAGGGTAATATGAAAACTCTAGAATTTATTACTTTTAATCCCGAAGAACAAATTGAAATATGCGAGCTAACTAGAGTACCCGAAGTATTGAAGGAACATACTGATTCTTGTTATAGAAGTGCTTTTTTTTCAGAAGATAACAAAAAGAACTGCTTCGGTCCATTAACCCTAACTTTTGCAATTAGAACAGCAAAAGACATTTTAGAAGAAGGTTGTGAATATCAAGATACAGAAATAAAATTAGAAACATCTGGTCATGTTTTGCCTGCCTTACCTGCTTATTCCGAAATACAAAAATATCTTGAGACCGAAGATACTTATGTTCATATAAATGGGCATATTTACAAACCAAATTCTGAAGTATATGGTTTTCAGCAAGTTTATGATGACGCAGTAAAATGTATTGATAATCTAAAAAAGATAGGTTTTACAAATGAGTCAATGGTTATATATGCAACTCCTGACGACATAACAGTTGAAGTAAGCAATCTAGCTCTAGGTATTGAGGGGAACGAGGAATTACCCTCTCGATATTACAAATTGCTTTGTTATTTAGCAGAAATAAAAGAAGTAAAAGGAAGACCTCAAAAAACTTCAGTAAAAACTATTCTTCTTAATACAACACAGACAAATTCAAGAATTTTATTGCCTGGTAGTATTCATCCCAAGATGAAAAGGGTAAAAGTTGCAGTTGGTGCTTCCCATTTTGCTTATGGAATAGCTGCTTTTTCCGATACCTGCGTAAAAAAACGTACTCAGGAAGAATGTATTCAGGAAACTTTGAATTGGTTAAATTTTTTAGAAAAAGAACAAAAGCCTGTTTCTGGTATTCGTGAATTGCTAGACAAACTTCCGAAAATAGCTTTACCTTCAAAAAGCTCTAAAGTTGCTACTAGTATTTCTTCTGTAGCATCGACAAAAACAGATAAACCAAAAGAAGAAAATGATCAAATATCATCTAAATCATTTATTGGAGTTTTCCAACCATTAAAAAATGAATTAGAAGATGCAAACAATGATTTCAAAAATTTACCGAGCGGGATAAATGCTTTTAACAGCACTTTAGATAAAGTATTGGGACATGGTTGGTCAATTGGTGGGCTTCATATTATTCTAGGAAACAGAGAAAAGGGAAAGGCTTCTTTGTTACTTCAACAGACAATTATAAGCGAAAATAAAATGCCTGTTTTGTATATTTCTTATGAACAAAGTTTAAGAGAGTTTGTTGTTAATTCATCAACTCTTGTAAATGGTATTAATAAAACAGAGTTGATTGCTGGCATGACAGGTCCTAATGCTGAAAAAATAAAAGCTACTTTTGGTGTAGCTGTAGATAAGTTGCAAACCAAATTAACAAATAATCTCTATTTTTCTGGTGTTGAAGCTGGAAGAACATCTTTTAACCCTGATGAGATACTGGAACTTGCTTCTATGTTGCCAGAATCTCAAAAAAGGTTGATTGTAATCGAATCAGTAAACGAAGAAGACTTCTTTGATAATATAAATGAAAAGCTTCAGAAGTTAAAAGCTGCTGCTATGTCTAAGAATTATATTATTTTAATGAGTATTCATGTAAAAGAAGGACTTGTTAAACGACCTAATTATATAGAAGAATTCGATATTGATTATTTGGCTAAATATCAGCGCTTCAGTGATACTATAATCAATATTAATACAGATAAAACAAATCTTCGCAGGTTTGTAGCGTTAGTGAAAGGCCAAGTAGACAATAATCTTATTACTAATTTAGAGCAAAAAGCGTTACAGTTTTCGGGTGGTAAGCGACTTAAAAACGATACCTATAGTCTTTTGAGGCTTATACATAATCGTAATGGAAGACGTGATATGATACTTATGCTGTATCAGCCAGATATGGGGAGATTTTTTGAACTAGCTACCGTTCCTCTATCAAGAGCGTAAAAAAAAAAACGAGATTTGCTTAAAAAAAAACAAATCTCGTTTTTTTTGTATCTGTTTATTAATTCTTAGTTATCGCTGTCTTTCTTGCTGGAAGGACTTTTATAATTTGGATTAATCATTCCAAGAAATTCTTTGTTGTTTTCGGTGTTAGAAATACCTTTTACAAGCATTTCAACAATTTCTTGAGAACTCTTGTCTTCAAATGCACGGCGAAGAATAATAACTTTCTTGAGGTCTTCTGGATCCATAAGAAGTTCTTCTTTTCTTGTGCCAGACATTTTAACATCAATGCATGGGAATATGCGTTTATTAAAGAGTTTTCTATCAAGGTGAAGTTCCATGTTGCCTGTTCCCTTAAATTCTTCAAAAATAACTTCGTCCATTTTTGAACCAGTATCTATAAGGGCAGTTGCAATAACAGTCAAACTTCCGCCATGTTCTATTTTTCTTGCTGCACCAAGAAACTTTTTGGGTTTATACAGTGCGAAAGGATTAACACCACCTGATAAAGTTTGCCCAGCAGAAGGCATAGATATATTGTAGGCTCTAGCCAATCTTGTAATAGAGTCTAATAGAATAACGACATCTCGACCTAATTCGACATGGCGTTTAGCTTTTTCCAAAAGAAGTTCAGAAACTTTAATGTGATTGTTAATATGTTCGTCAAAAGTTGAAGCTACAACTTCTGCATCAACAGAGCGTTTCATGTCTGTAACTTCTTCTGGACGTTCGTCAATCAGTAGTATAAGCATCAGCACTTCAGGGTGATTGCGTGTAATTGCGTTTGCAAGCTGTTTTAACAATACTGTTTTACCAGCTTTGGGCGGTGCAACTATAAGACCACGCTGACCTTTACCTATTGGACAAACCAAATCAAACACACGAGTAGAAACATCATCATCACCTGTTTCTAGTTTAAAACGGTCTGTTGGAAAAACAGGGATACCATCTTCAAAATTTACTCTCTGTCGCAGTCTGTCAACGTTTACACCATTTACTGCTTCAATTTTCAGAAGAGAATGATAACTTTCATCGTCTTTTGGCAATCTAACTTGTGCTATAACGGTATCGCCAGCCATTAAATTATAGCGTTTGATTTGAGAAGGTGAAACATAAACATCATCATCATTTTGAACATAGCTATGAGTTCTTAAGAAACCATAACCTTCTGGCATTACATCAAGAACACCTTCTGAATAAGCTAAACCATCTTGTGCATACTGTTCTTGAAGAATACCACGAATCAGTTCGCTCTTTTTCATTTTTTCACAGCCTTCAATGCCGATGGCTTTTGCAACAGCTTTCAAATTCTTAATAGGTTCTTCGCAAAGCTGTAAATAAGTAAATGTGGGATTTGGGTTTTCCACTTTTTTATTCCTTTCGAGTTATATCTCGTAAAATTCTATTTTTTCCCAGGATTCTTTGTAGAAGATATAATAGATTGAGAAAGCTGACGAAACATCATATCACCTAAACCTATTTTAACTTCTTTTGATCTTTCCTGGTCTAACATATCGGAGAAAATTTCTTCAGCCTGACCACCATAAACTAATGAATTTTTAGGGTTAACAGTCTTTTTCATCTCTTTCAACATTTGATGCATAAATATTGATTCAAATTCGGAACAGGCATCTTTTAATTTTGCTAGTTCCTTTTTTTTAGACTCTGGAAGCTCTTTTATTTTTTCAGATAAAAGATGACTGCTAAGTGAAGAAACTGTCATATTTATTAATACCCCAATTTTGCTTTAAGGTCTAGTAATTTTTTATTATTTGGCTCTAAAGCTAATGCTTTTAAAATATTTTGTTTTGCTTCGTCTGTTTTGCCTAACTTAGATTGTGCTTCGGCTAAAGCAGCAAAAGCTTCTGCATCGCTATAGAACATATCAAAAGAATAATGATTGCTTATTTCTTCTGTATCATACTTATTAGCAAGAATCAAATTTTCTTCTGCTTTTTCATAGTCTTCCATATAAAAATAAGCTTTGCCTATATAGTAATAACCTTCGGCAAAATTTGGTCTTGAACGAACTAATCTAGCATATTTTTCAATTATTTTATTGAAATAATTGTTTGCACGAGTTATTTCACCTTTTTGCAATAATATTATTGCCGAATAATATACTGACATAGTTTGAAATTCGTCTTCTTGAAGAACAACCTCAAAAGATTTTAGAGCATCATCGTAATTTCCTTGTTCAAAAAATATTTTGCCAAGAAAAGCATGAATATCAGTTTGAGGCTTCATTTTATTAGCTATATTGAAGTTCTCTAGAGAATTATCGTATTCTCCAAGCATTAGATATGTACGACCAAGATCGTAATAATTGTTTTGAATATTAGGATTATTATCTTTAGACTTTAAATAACAATCGAGTGCTTCTTTTATACGACCAAGTTTAAACAAAAAATCGCCTTTTTTATTGTAGGCTTCAGCAAATTTAGGATCACATTCAAGAGCTTTATCTATAGCTTCAATTGCTTCTGTATTTTTCCCTTGAAAACTTAAGGAAAGAGCTCTTTCCATGTGCTGTTCTGCTTCATAAAAACGCATTGAATCGGTCATATAATAAACCTCTGATTTGGGGAACTTGCTTGTATCTAAAAAAATATGTTCAAGCTTTCTTTTTACTAATATCACATATCAGTATCTATTTGCAAGTAATTATCGTAATTTTATTTAGTTAGTGTGAGAGATGGAAGTTGAAAACAGAAAGTTAAATGATATTAAAGAAAATTACCAACATAGCAAACGCGAACTTTTTTTCCCTGTTAATCAGTTTTTCATTACGTCATTGCGAGCCTGCCGTAGGCAGGCGTGGCAATCTATGAAAGCTTCATTAATAAAAGAAAAAGTTTTCGTTTACCCTAAAACTACTATCTTGATTTTTTATGACAATTTGCTAAAATATAAGAATTATGAAAAAAGTTGTTAGATATTTACTTCCAATATTATTCTTATTTGTTTTTTTTGCTATAATTGGCTATAATTCTGGTTCTTTATTTGGTTACAAATTTAATAAAACAGAAATTTCCAGTAGTCAGGATTCTTCAATTTCTAAGTCTGTGACAGACCAATTTACATTAGAAGATATAAAAATTCTTTTTCCAAATGTTGCTTCTTATTCTGTTAAAGCAGTTGATAAAGCTATAGTTTATGATGCAAACAACCAAATACTAGGTGAAGCTTACCATACCCTTCCTAAAGCTAAAGATATAAGAGGTTTTGCTGACGTTATTCCGTTAATTATTGGTTGCGACAATAATAAGCAAATTATAGGTATTGCAGTTCAAAAGAACAATGAAACGCCAGCTTTTATAAATCGTGTTATTTCAACAGGTCTATTAGACAAATGGAAAGGTAAATTAGCAAGTGATGCGGTTACTTTGAATATTGATGCCGTTACTGGAGCAACTATGAGTAGCTCTTGTATAATAAATAGCATTAAAACTAGATTGGCAAGCAGTGTTGAAGAAATTGCCAAAGAAAAAGAAGAACAGGCTAAGTTTTATAAAGAACTTTCTTATGAAATTCTTGCTTGGATTTGTTTGTTAATCTCAATCGCCGCTTATTTTAAACAGACTTCTTTTGGAAAATACAGGAAGTTTCTTATTGTTTTATTCGTTATTATTCCTGGCTTTATTTTAGGCAGATTTGTTTCATTGGGGCTTTTAAAAGCTTGGGTAAGCAATGGAATACCTTATTCTACTCAAATATTTATGACAGTCTTAGTGTTATTGGCTATCTTTTTGCCTATGATTACAGGAAGAGCTTTTTATTGTGTTTGGTATTGCCCATTTGGAGCTGCTCAAGAAGTTTTTGGTATGTTTATCAAATATAAATATACTCCAAAATTCAAAGTTGCAAATATTTTGAAATGGACAAGACCTACTCTGTTATTTTTGATTCTTGTGCTTCTTCTATTTAAGTTGAATATAGATATTTATGAATTTGAGCCTTTTTCAGCTTTTATGTTCAAGTCCGCTTCGGTATTTGTATTAAGTCTTGCTATTGTTTTCTTGATTTTATCAGTTTTTATAAGAAGACCTTGGTGTAATTACTTTTGTCCAACAGGTCAGTTTTTAGAAACCTGCCGTAGAAAGAAAACAACGATTCCGACAAAAAAAGATTAGATTAATTTTTATAATCACTAACCTAATTTAGGGGAACATATATAGGCATAAATAGTGTTGCCGTTAATGTCGAAAGTTATGTTTTCTTCGCCTATTGCTTTTCTTAAAATAGCTTTCAATATATTTGCACTTTGTTTGTCTGGAAACTCTAAATTCATTCTATCAGCTATTTCATTTATTTCTTTTTCTGTAAATTCTGTAACTTTACCTTTATTAGTTAATTCTTTTATTTTTTCGTCAACAAGGTCAAAGCTTTCTTTACTGTCTCTTTCAACAAAAATTCTGTCGGCATTTGATAGTTTGTCGGCACTTGCCAGACTAAACCTGATTGGGGTATATCCTGACGGGGTTTCTATATCACCTTGGTTGGAATATTTTGTCGGATCTGGTATTTTGTTTTCCTTATAATATTCTATCTCCAGCTCCCTATCAGTCTTCGGCATTGCTTTTATCCGCTGACTTTCAAGCTCTTCTACGCTGACAGGTTTGATAACACCTTCCTTAAACTCACGGTTATGTATCATTTCTATAGCCTTGTCGCAATTCTTCACAATCTTGCTAGCGAAAGGTTTGTAGAATGTATCTGTGATTCTGTCTTTCAAATGTTCGAGAAGATAAATAGCTTCCTGCCCTACTGTTGTTCTGTCTGCTCCACCTTCGGCTTCCTTCAGTGCATAGTCAAGGTCGACGAACAGTTCGCCGTTATTTGTTATTTTTAGCAAAGCCTGAACTGGTGCAGGAATAAAGTCTTCTTCTGTATAATCAAAGAATTGATCATGAACAAAATCGTAATCCCCTTCACGTAGGTTCGGCAGAATATCGAAAATGACATTATGGGTCTGTTCACGGTAACTCTTCATCAACTGCCAACGGTCATTACCATAATGTTCTTCTGGGAACTCCTCTTCGAATCTTCTGGCTTCGTCTGAACCGACTGCATCGTAGTCGTCTGAAAAATCTTCGTCTTCGTAATCTTCCAGTTCCTCAAAATCAAAAAAGCTTTCGTAGCCGTGGGCGTCAAAAGGTTCTGAATCTTTGTCTCCATTCTATTTCTGTTCAAGCTCTCTGTAGAAATCATCGCCTAGTGATTCGTCAAAATCTTCTCTTTCTGTGTAATCCTGGTTGTCTTCTATATCGTAATCGAAAAATTGAAGCTG
>CAJOQX010000331.1 GCA_905236865.1 Candidatus Rifleibacteriota bacterium | reverse complement strand
TGATTATGCTAATTGCCTACACATTTGTCATAAAAAGTATAGCATAAGGGCTTCAGCCCTGAAAGCTATACGGTTATGACAATGGGTTGGCTACAAACAAATAAATACTGATTTTTCATCAAATTTCGAGTTTTAGCACAGTCTCGCAATGATGGTATAATTAAGGACTTATTCTTAATGATCAATTATTTTACTAAATAAAAAAACAGAGTAACATAGTCTTTATGCTACTCTGTCGTTTTTCTATTAAAAGTCTTTTATTTTGTCTACATATTCTGGATGATCTATATAAGGATTCCTATTGTGTTGCAAAGCTTCAATAGCATCATTTCTTGCTATTTCGTTAGCATCAACAGGGTCTTCCTTATGCCACTTTCTTAATGTGGCTTCTTGTTTTTCATCAATAGGCATCTCATAAACAGTAGAGAAATAGAACATTGCTCTAGCAACATTTCCACGATGTTGTTTCCTTACTTCAAAAACATTACCATCAAACTTACTGCCACCTTCATTGAATTTTAAATTGCTTGAATCGGCAGTTCCAAATGGGAAACTCCCTCTTGTGCAATTTGCATCTGGATCAGCTGGGAAAAGGTGATGCATATCGCTCTTTGCATCTCCTGTGGCACCTTTAGATTGTGGCCATGTATGCTCACAATTGATTTCGTTGCCTGATGGCATTTTACCTGCTGGAACATTTACTGTTTTGCCTGTATAGACACATTCTAATGTTCCATTTTTATTGTCTATCTGAGTGTACATAAACTTTCTTGCTTCTTTGTAATTATAAGCAGTATGTTTTGCACATTCATTATGCAATTTGTTCTTTAAATCTTCATCGTTAAGGTTTCTACAAGAATTATAAAATGCCACTCTTTTTGCTTTATTGTTTCTGCTATAAGCATTGGTTGTTGCACCCATTCTTGAAAACATTAATTCAGGAGAATTGTCGTCAGAAACACTAAGACCTAACTTTTTAAATCTAGTTAGCTTCTGTCTTATTGTTTTTATATCTGATTGAGACTTAGGCGAGTTTGTTTCAACTTCGTCAAGTAAAGACATAACTTCCGTAAGCAGTTTATCGCTAGCACTTTCTTTATCATTCCCTTCCTGTGCCGCAAGAGTTGTTCCTGCTGTGAAAGCTACTGAGAACCCTAATAAAATAGCGTATTTTTTTATATTTTCTATTTTCATAGTTACTATTATAACTCTTTTTTTATAATATGTAAGGGTACAGAAAAAATATTTTATATTTTTTTACTATATTTGAAAGAATTACAATTTTTATACTTATTAACTTTATAATTTTCTAAAACTTTGTTATTATTTACTGATTGAAAAATGTATTTCAAGAAGGTAATCGTTAATGGATAATAAAACTCTAGTATTAAACAATATAAAACCTTTGTTAGCTAAGCTTATTCATAATTTTTTGGCTGGTGAATATACTCAACGAAGAGAGTCTGCTATCGCTCTTTCTAAATTCAAAGGTGAAAAAGCAACAGATTTCTTGTTAGAAACTTATGAAAGCGATAATATTCAAGACTTTATGGCATTGGCTTTAGGTAATATAGATTCTAGTAAATCTGTAAACTTATTGATAAATGCCTTAAAAGATTCTAACCAAGAAGTCAGATTTAACGCTGCTAGAGCTTTAGGGATGATGGAAAATCCAGAAGCATTTGATATTTTAATGGATGCTTTAAATAATTATATTGACTCTAATCTTGATTCTCCTCAGAAAGATCAACCACAAGAAGAGGAACAAATCTTTTTTGAAGAAGATTCTATTATTGGAGCAATTATTGCGTTAGGAAAAATAAAAAACTGGTTGTCTATTTCCCTCTTAAAAAGATTATACCAACAAGAAAAAAATGCTAGAATTAGAGCTTCTGTTATCATGGCTTTAGGCATGATGGCTAGTGATAAACTTCTCCCTGTATTTCAGAGTGCTCTACGTGATGAAGACCCTCGTGTAAGAGCTAATGCAATTGAAGCAATTGAAGGGCTTAAATCTGGTTCTATAGTTGGTATTATTCAGCCGTATCTTGAAGATACAAATAACCGTGTTAGAGCAAACGTTGCTAAAGCAATTTGGAAATATGGCGATTATTTTGCTACCGATACCTTGACTGAAATGCTTTCTTCTGGCGATAAATGGTATAGGGCTTCTGCCGCTTATGCTATTGGAGAAATTAATGATCCTAAATTTTTAAAAGTTCTTACCAAGGCTTTGAAAGATGAAGACCCAGATGTTAGAAGAAATGCTGCTAATGCGATAAGAAAAATAGAGCTTTCTGCTGCTGTTCCTAACCTAATTCCTATGTTAAAAGACCCTAATTTTGATGTTAGAGTCGAAGCTATTCAGGCGATTACTAGATGTGCTCCAGACCAAGCTTATCAGTTGCTTGTCGACCATCTTCCAAATGAAGATAATCATATAGTTCAAGCTACTTGTATTTCATGTTTGGGACAGTTGGGCAACGAAGAGGCTGTTAGTATTATTACAGATTATCTTGGTAGTGACGATGCACGTGTTATTTCCAACACAATCGATGCTTTGGTAAAACTATGTAAAAAGCCTAACCAAGAATTAATTAGTAGATTGAAATATTTATTAAATCACGAAGATAATCGTGTTAAGAGCACTGCGATTAGAACGCTTTGGATATGGGGAGAATATTCAGTATTAGATAATTTACGTGGTTTCTTCCAAAGTCAGGATTTAAAACTAATTCAATCTGCTACCTTTGTTCTGGGGGAAATAGGTAAAGAAATATCCTCTGATACTTCATTGTCTAGTGATATTAATAATGTTATTACTGAACTTATCGATAATCCTGACTTGATTAACTCTCTTAATCAGCAAGAAAAGAAGATTGAACCAGCTCCTGTTGTGGCTGATACTAGTTTAAAAGTTCCAGAAATAGAAAGTGTTGTAGAGCAAAAACCAGCTTCAAGAAAAGACGAAAAGGAAGTTTCTTTGTCTGATACTGCTGTTGCAGATAATGAAAGTAAAGCTGCTCCACAAAATATTATTATTAGTAATGTTATTCTTCCAGATAATTCTTTTGCCGAAGAACTTTCTCAAGCAGCTGAATTAATTGCTTCAAAAGAATTCCTTGCTGCTGAAGAAATTTTCAATAAAATTCATGCGGCAGCTCCAAAACATATAAAAGCTTTATTGGCACATGCTAATATGTGTTTTATGCTTAAACAAAATAATGAAGCAGAAAAACTTTATTTAGAAGCATTAGAAATTAATCCTAAAATTGTTAAAGCATTGTTTAATTTAGGAACAATATATTTTGTTGCTCGTAAGTATGAAGCTTCTGTTAGGTATCTTGTAAAAGCTTTAAGTATATATCCTAAAATTCTTGGAGCTTATTTGCTACTTGCACAAATTTATCAGATTGCAGGAAAATTAAATGATAGCATTAAACTTTTGGCTAAAGCTGTAGAGCTATCTCCACGCAATCCTGTTATATATCAAAAATTAGCAGCTTTGCACATGCAATTACATCAATTTGACGAAGCTATTGTTGTTTTGGAAAAAGCTATAGAAGTTTCTCCTGCTAGTGTTGAAACTTCGGTTCTTCTTGCTTATTGCTATGATTATATTAGTCAGCCTCAAAGAGCATTTGATGCAATGGATCAAATTTTGAAAAATTGCTCACAGTCGCCATCTCCTGAAAGTTCTATTCAGCAATTACTGAAAGGGTATCTGTTTGTTAAGTCTATTTTTGCAAACAATACTACTAATTGATAGTTGAAACATTTATAAATGTCTAAAACTATAAAAAATACAAAGATTCTTTTGGATGCTCCTGTTTCAACTATTTCTGGAGTAGGACCGAAGAAAGCAGAGGCTTTGAATAAAGTTGGCTGTCAGGTAGTTTTCGATATTTTACGTTTCTACCCAACTAAATATCAAGACCGCCGTAAAACTACACCTGTTTCACAAGTTGAAAATGGCAGAATGTATCTTTTACGTGTTAAGTTAGAGTCTATTAAATCATATTTTGCTAGACGTGGTTTGACTGTAATAAATGCTATATTTTTTGATAATTCAGGAAAAATAACTGCTAAATGGTTCAATAGAACATATTTAACAAAGCAATTACTGCCAAACAATGAGTATTGGGTATTTGGTCAAATAACTAAAAGTGGCGGTCAGCTAATAATTTCTAATCCTGAAGTTGAAAAGATAGAGGAACTTAACGGACAACGTGCAGACGTATTAACTCCGATTTACCCATCTAATGCAAGACTATCAGAAGCTAAGATTTCTCCATTATCTTTAAGAAAGCTTATTTCTTCCATATTAGACAACATAGATTGGGAAAAATCTCTTCCTGTCGGTTTAAGAGGTTCTGCTTTTCAAAAAATATTACAGGCTGTAGAAGAAATACATAAACCTAAATCTGATGAAACTCTTCAAAAAGCAAAATATACATTGGCTTTTTTTGACCAAGTTCTTTTTCAAATAGGTGTTTTGAAAAGGCGTGAGTATTTAACAGGTTTTCTTACTTTACCAGACGATAAAAAGCCTCCTTTATATGAAACTCCTTATCCTCTGCCTTTTAAATTGACAAATGGTCAGCAAGAAGCATTAAGTGAAATCATTGCCGATTTAAAAAATAATATAGAATCTTCTGGAACAAACAGCATACAACCACCAATGAACAGACTTTTACAAGGTGATGTGGGTTCTGGTAAAACATTGGTTGCTTTTCTTTCAATGCTATATTTTGTTTACGAATTAGCTCCTGGTTTACAGTGTGCCTTTATGGCTCCCACCGAAATCCTTGCAAGACAGCATTTGGCTAATTTTAAAAAGTTTTTCCCTCAATTTGCAGATAAAGCAATAATAGTGACAGGAAGTCAAAGAACGGCTGAAAAACGTTTGGTAAATGATTTAATAGCTACAGGTGCAGCTTTATTTGTTTTCGGAACTCATGCTCTTTTTCAAGAGGCAGTTACTTTTAGAGAATTAGGTTATTGTATTATAGATGAACAGCAAAGATTTGGGGTTAATCACCGACGACTATTATTTAATAAGGGAAGTAACCCAAATCAGTTGTTGCTGTCAGCTACCCCAATTCCTAGAACACTTTCTCTTACTATTTTTGGCGATATGGATACAAGCATAATAAGTGAAATGCCTCCTGGTAGAAGCCCTGTAGAAACAACTATAGTAAAAAATTTGAAATCAGCTCTTCCTACAATTCAACAAGAACTTGATGAAGGTCATCAAATCTATATTGTGTGTCCTCTAATTGAATTTTCTGATGAACGTGACTGGGTGTCAGTAGAAGAAGCTGCTGAAAATATTAGTGAATTACTGCCTGATATTACAATTTCAACGTTGACTGGGGCACAAACTTGGGATGAAAAAGAAACTGTGATGCAAAGTTTCAAAGATAAGCAACTGCAAATTCTTATAGCGACAACGGTTGTTGAAGTTGGAGTTGATAACCCTAATGCTACTTTAATGATTATAGAAAATGCAGATTGTTTTGGACTTTCTCAATTACACCAGCTTAGAGGTCGAGTAGGTCGTGGAAGTGCAAAATCAAAATGTATTCTCATTTCTCATAACGAAGAGCAGTCTGAAAGATTAAAAGCCTTAGCTTCTACAAATGATGGTTTTGAACTTTCTATGGAAGATTTGAAACTTAGAGGACCTGGTGATTTGGTTGGAACAAGACAAAGCGGTCTTGGACACCCATGCTTCTCTCATCGTATACCTCAAAAACTAATAGAAAACGCAAGAAAACGTGCTTACGAAATACTAACAAAAGACTCTAGCGAAGTTAGAGAATGGTTTATGAGCCAAATGATTCGTTCCTTTGGTGAATCATATAAAACTTTTATGGAAGGTGGATAATATGCGAGTTATTACAGGTAGTGCCAAAGGAAGGATTTTAAAAATGCCAGGCGGTGGTCAGACACGCCCTGCCATGGATAAGGTAAAGGGGTCGACGTTTAATATTATAGCATCACTAGTCGATGGAGCTAGATTTCTCGACCTTTTTGCAGGCTCTGGTAATCTTGGTATCGAGGGTTTGAGCAGAGGCGGTAGCTATGGCGCTTTTGTCGATATGTCTAGAGAATGTGCTAGAACTATTAAAGAAAATTTGCAAATATGCAAACTTGAAGATAAAGGTGAAGTCTTTTGCATGGACTGTATGAAGTTTTTGCAAACCACTAATCTAGAACCTTTCGATATAGTCTTTATTGATCCACCATACTTGAAAGGGCTATTAGATCCGATTATCAAATATATTCCTGAATGTAAACTTTTTACTTCAGATACATTATTTATAATCGAGCGTCAGAAAAAAGATATTATAGGTATAGAAAACAATCCAAATTATAAATTACTTGATGAAAGAAGCTACGGAGCAACAGTATTAACTTTCTTCCGTTTGGTTAATTAAGAGGGTTTTATTTTATGGAAAATACAGAAAAAACAAACGATGTAAAGAACCAAAACGACAAAGTTGAAACTCCGATAGACGAATTGCCTGATTTTTATAAACAAAAATTAAAGAAAAAATTGATTTTTTCTAGTGTTGCTGTGATTTTGCTACTTATTCTTAGTTCGTGGTTTTATGTACACGAAAATAATTTGTTTTTCCAAGATACTAGATTTCTTATGAATACTGCTTATACAATAAAAGTTTATGGCATAAGAGGTTATTTGGGTATGCAAGCCGCTTTTAGAAAAATAGCAGAGATAGAAAAACAGACATCTTTTTATAATGATAATTCTGGTTTAACTAAACTCAATAAAACTGGAAAATATAATTATAATTTTAATAATAAATTTGGTCGAGATTTGTTAAGGGAAATAGCTATTCAGGCTAAATTTATCTATGAAAATACAGAAGGTTATTTCGACCCTAGTTTTGCTGCTCTGCATGAATTATATGGTTTTCATACTATAGACAAGACAGGAAGACTACCATCAGATAAAGAAATTGCTGGTACTCTTTTAAATTGCGGTTACTCCAAAGTATTGACTATTAATGAAAATAATTTGAAATTGAAAAATGGAAGTATGATTGATTTTGGCGGTATTGTGGGTGGTTTTTCTATAATTTATTCTAGAGAAATTTTAAAAAAAGCAGGCTGTAAAGCTTTCTTAATTGATGACGCTGGCGATATTTGGTTTGAAGGTGAAAAGCCAGATAAATCACCTTGGAGAGTTGCGGTGAAAGATCCTCATAGTAGCAAGAGTCTAGCTATGATTGAATCCAAAGAACCATTAGCTATATCTACTTCAGGAGACTATGAAAGATATGTTACTGTTGATGGAAAAAAATATGGGCATATTATGGATCCAAAAACAGGTCGTCCTGCTTCTTATTATGATTCTGTAACTGTTGTTACGAATAACCCAATTCAGAGTGATGTTTTGAGTACAGCTCTGTTTGCTATGCCACCAGAAAAAGCTTACAAATGGGCAGATGAAAAAGGTATAGCTGCTTTGTTTCTAGATAAAAACGGAAAACTAACTCTAACCAACAAAGGAAAGCTTTACTTTACTGATTTGAAAACTAATTAAGTGGCAATCCATAAAAAAGGATTGCCACTGGATTGATTATAATTTCATCAAATTTATACCAGTTAATGAATCTGGTTCTCTATCTATTTTTACTTCTATAACATCAATAAATATTTCGGCAGTTACACTAATTATAGCTTTGGTAAGATGACCGCCTAGTGCTTCTCCTTCATCATTTGATACGACTATATGCAAATGTAGATATGGTTCATTGTCTTTTGTTGATATATTTCCTAACAAAGAAAGGATTTCCATATTTTGGTTGAAGCAGTAACCTTGATATTTTTTCTTTTTAAAACTATAAAAACCTGCTTCGACAGACTGTGTTGCACCTATTCCACTAACTGAAGCGGCTGTAATATTTTCTTTTTTACATAATTCAGTAATGGAAGAAATGATTTCTTCTCCTCTTTTTAGTTTAAGAACAAATCTGTTTCCTGCTTTTTTATATTCCATATTTTTCCCTTTCGGTTTTTGTTTTATATTACAGCAAAATACAAAAAAGTACAATAACTATTTTTATACTTCATTACAAACACAAACTTTTACATATATTGATGAACCTATCATAGATTGCCACGCCTGCCTACATCAGGCTCGCAATGACGTATCTGAAAGACTGTTTAATAGCAAAAAAAGTTTGCGTTTGCCCTGGTGTGCCCTAATCTGTATCTTGTCTTTTATTATATTCGTATGCTATCATTGATATGGAATGAAATAATAAGATATATTTGGAGAGTAAATAATGAAGAAAAACAAAAAATATATTGGTATTGTAATTGTTTTTTGTGTTTTTATTATTTCGTTAATTATTCTTAGAACCTTTATTGTTGTAAATTTATTAGAAGTCAATTCTTTGTTTTTTTCAGATAAAACTTTTACAAAACAAACCTATTTAGATTTATTTGATAAAAAAGATTATTATTTCCAATCTAGATATTTAAATCGTAGACCTTTTTATAAACTGCCTGATATATATAACAATTTTGTAATAAGAGAAAGCTTTATTTTACGAGATAAAATTTATTATGAGAAATCTTTTCCTAAAAATTTATATGATTTTGACTTCAACAACGTAAGTTTTTCAGAATTGTCAAATAAGATATTATCTTATAATAAAATATCTGAAATTGAAAATATAAAGATGACTATTATTCCTATTATGACACAAAAAATGAAAGAAGAAAAAATAAAATATGTGTCAACAATTAACGAAAATGAAGATTTTTCTATTTTACCAAAACTTGGAAAGGATTTAGATAAATACAAGAATGAATTTATTAAAAGTATGACTCAAGGATTGATTGCTCAAAGAATAAATAAAGAGCCTAGTCATGAAAGCAATATGCCAAAACAAGTTAGCAAAAAAGAAGAAGCAATTGTAAATTTTCACACTTTACCAAATAATAAAATGATAGGATTTGCTGTAAAAAATATTTGTTATTTAGCATTAACTTTTGCTAAAAATGGCGATTACAAATTAGGTTTTTATTTATTACATTCAGTTTTTTATTTAACTAGAATATTAGAAAAAGATTATGTTGATAGTGAAAACTTGATTAACAAAATGACAACAATAGCTATAAGAAAAGATATTTGTGATTATATTTTAATTTTAGCTAATAAATGTAGAAATATAGATAGCTGGATAACAAAATCAATAGCATCTGATATACTTGATTTAGTATCTTATGAATATCCTTTGTCTAAAAATATTCCTTATGAAATGACATATTCTAAATATTTTGCTAATTATTGTTTTAAATCTATAGGAAATACTATGGATTCACGTTTTGCAAGATTACAATTTGAAAAACAATTAAGTTTCTATTATAAAGATATTATAGAAAATATAGATAAGCCACTTTATGAAGTTGAAAATTTATTGAAAAAACATCAAGAAAAAATTAAAAATTATAATGAGAATTATGAAAAAGGGCTAAAATATATAATTACAGAAGGATATATTTCTAATAATATTATAAACGAGTTATTTCCTAATTATTTAAAAGTGAAGCAAAGTCATGAATATTGTCTTGCAAAAATGGAATTTACCGCAATAGCTTTGTTGATAAATTCTTATTATTATGATAGAGTTCAACTCCCAAATTCAATGAATGAATTAAGTGAGTGGTTTGGAAAAGAGTTACCAAAAGATCGATTGACAAACAAATCTTATGTGTTTTTCTCTAATCTTAATTATATTATTTTTAATGAAGGGCTCGATAAAACGCCTAATACAGATGATGATTTTTATTTCAAGTTTTGAAAATAAGATATAAGATATAAGATATAAGATTTAAGATGCTAATGCCTTTAGTGATAGGTGGTTTTTGAGCCTATCGGCTTGTAGTATGTGATTGGTGATGGGTGGTATTGTCCTAAAGCCCTCCTAGAGGAGGCTGTCTAGAAACTAGATTTTGACTCCATAATTAGTTTATTCTAATTGTTTTAAAATCCCCCTTAAT
>CAJOQX010000330.1 GCA_905236865.1 Candidatus Rifleibacteriota bacterium | reverse complement strand
TCAACAGAGAGTTCAACAACAGTTTCCACAGCAGATGCCGACAATGCAACAACAGCAAAGTCAGCAAAGACTTCAACAACAAGTCCAACCAATACAGCAGGTTGTTAATCAAAACAATGTAAATCAACAACCTCAAAATATGTTTCAACAACAAGGTTCATCGATATCACAAAGCAATAGATTTCAAAATTCAGGTGCTTATGTTCCAGATCCAACAGTTAGTGCAAGTGCATTGGATGAAATTGTTGGTCCGAGTAATAGTAGTAAACTTACTAAGGAATCAGAAGAAGAACAGAAAAACCTAAAAGAAAGAGTTTTTAACTCACCTGCAACAGGTTTTGGAGATGAAGAACTAGAAGTAACAGTTTTAGCAGGGTTAATGAAAGATGAATATGTTCTAGAAACTCTAAAAGGTAAAGGTTTGATGGTTGGTTTATTTTCTAATCATCATACTAGAAGCATATTTCAAGCTATTCTTCAATTGAGAGAAGAAAGTAGTTCTTCATCAAAAGTAGATAAGATTATTCTTAAAAATAAACTTCGTCAAATGAATATTTATGACGACTTAGCTACAAAACTTTTAGATAAAATAACCGAAGCTGTTCCACCTAGTGTTGAGCAGGCACTTAATTATCTTGAACTATTAAAGGAACAGGCTCTTAAACGAAAATTAAAAGAAGTTGCTCAGAATATCAGTCAATATATAGAAACTCCACCATCCGACAATAACAATTTAACAATAGAAACATTCACAAATAGGGTTATTCAAGATGTTAGAGATATTCAAAAATCACGAACAACAAAACGTATTAATCTTGTAAAGGAAGAAATGCGTGATATTATCAATGATATTGACCAAAGAGAAATAACTGGTGAAATTGATATTATCGGTTATTCTTTTGAACCTATGCACTATTTGTGTCAAGCTGTTTCTGGCTTTAGAAAAGGTTTTATGTATGCTATAGCAGGTGCACCAAGACGTGGTAAAACGACATTCACACTTGAACTTGCTACAAGAGTTGCGACTTTAAACAAAATTCCTGTTCTGTTTTTTACTTATGAACAGACAAAAAGAAATCTTACTTACCGTCTATTAGCTAAAGAAAGCCGTTTAAATCCAGATATGCTTCAACGTAAAAAAATACGTTCAGATATGATTAATGATGCTAAATTTTCTGGCGGTTGGAAAAAAATGCAGGATTACATGAACTATTTCTATATTATTGAAGCTACAAAAGAAGACACAATAGATAGAATCCGTTCTTATGCCTACAATGTAATGCAAGATTTTAACACAGAAGACATTATGATTTTTGTGGATTACATTCAAAAAATGCCTTTGTCACGAAACTATATGGATGAAAAATTCAAGGTTGAAGAAATTTCAACAGAACTCAAAGCATTGTGTATTGAATTGAATAATCCAATTATGACTGTCAGCTCTCTTTCAAAAGAAGGTTGTTTGATAGATGCTAATAGTGATTCTGACAGACCTACGATGTATCACTGTAAGGGTTCTGGTGACCTTGAATATGACTTGGACTGTGCTATGATTCAAGCCAAAGACTGGGGTGATACAAAAGAGCTTTTCCAACAGTTACAGCATAAAGCAGAAGAATTAGGCAAAGATACAACACGTATTCCTAAAGTTGATGTGGTCAATCTTTATTTGGATAAAAACCGTGACGCTCCAGAAGGTATTTTCTCTGTAATTCAGTATCTATTCTTTATTGAAGATAATAAATTTATTGAATTAGGTCCAAAATACGATGATGACCGCTACAGATTTAGTAAAATCGAAGAATTGGTTGATAAGCTAATTCAACAGAACTTTATCGTATTCTTTGATAGACCTGCTGAAAGTAACTATAACAAAGGTAGAGTATCGATTAAGCTTAAGAGCAATTTCTAAGGAACAGACAAATGAGTATTAAAAAGAATCAATCAACTTGGCAATTAGAAAACAACAATAATAAATGGATTGTCAAGCCTCTTTTAGAGGCTTTCAATGACGGTTTTGTTCATAAAAATAATTGTTTTTTGTTTGCCAAATTAATAAGAATAACCATATTTGCAATTTTAGTATGCTATGTTTCTATTCTGCTTTCAGGCTGTTCTGGGGCTTCAAATGGTCTAATAAGTATAACTCCAGAACAATATCTTGCTTCTGCTAAAGAGCAGTTTGAAACAATGGATGAGCGAGATTATGAAATAAGAGATCTTGATGAAATTATTAGAATTCTAGAAAACGCAGAAAAAAATGCAAAGAAATCTGAAACAATGGATTTGTCTAGAATGTATTTGACTCTTTTGCATACAATGAAAGCGAGAAAACAGTATCAGAATGCTGTTATGAAAGGTGAGTATGTGGCAAACCGTCCAGAACCTTTTTATACTATAAATACGAAAGATGTCAAAGATACTCTTAGAACTGCAAAAAAATGGCTAAGGCTCACTAATTCTGTTTTTAAAACTAATGCTGTATTGGCTGATTTCAACTATATAAAAGGTCTTTATTATACTCAAAAAATGCTTACACAGCAAAGTAGAGAAAGACAAGAAAGTTTAAATGAAGCTATTTTATGTTTTAGAAGATGTCTAGGAATAGCTCCAAGCTATAAAGGCGTTTTTAAATTATTTGGAATGCCTCAAACAGATAGAGAAGTTAAACTGAAATTAATAGAGTGTTTAGCAGAAGGTGGAATGGCGGCCGAGGCTTATTCGATACTTTCTGAATTTAATTTTGCACCTATTATTCCTATTTCAGGTGCAAATGAGAAATATGATTATCAATGGGTTCATGTAAAATCACTAGTTCTCGGTTGTATGGGATTGTATAAAGAAGCCGCCGATAATCTGAATAGGTTTAAAGTGGTTTCGCCTATAGATTACCCTATGGTAGATGAGTCTATTTGGCTGTTGGAGGGAATTTACAAAAAACTTTACGAAATAACAAAAGAAGACAAATATGATATGGAAGCAAAAATAGCTGCTTCAATACTGAAAAAGTTACAAGGTCCTTATTCCAATGAAACTTATTCAGATGCTTCATTGTTATTTCCAAAACAAATGCCAGGTGATTTGGAATATAATAAAGCTGTAATTGACTTCTGTGAAGGCAGGTTTAAAAAAGCTCTTGAAGCTTTAAACAAATTAAATGAAAGAAGCGTTATGACCAATACTAACAGAGTATCTGCAAAGCTTTTAAGAATTGAAGCTATGCTTTATTCTGGTATGCAACTTACAGATGATTGTATCGAGGATTTAATATTCCTATCAGGAAGCAAATCTTTAAATCAAATTCAGAAAAGCAAATTAGGTTATTTGATAGCTAGATATGTTATGGATGAAGATTCTGAATTTAATAATAGCCGTGTAAACCATGAAGGTCAAAGCTTCATAAGAAATTTTATGGGAAAACCTTGGGCAGTGGATTTAAAATACAAAAAAGGAAGAAAAATAAAATCTGATAAAAAGAAAAATAAAAAGTCTAAGAGTTCTCTTAAATCTGATGAAAAAGATAAAGATAAAGACGAAGATACAGAAAGAGAACCTGGCGAAATTATTGCTGAAATGTATGCAAACAGAACAGAAGATTGGATTGTTAGTGTAAATGCCTATTTGGTTGCTTTACCAGAAATGAACATTCTTACTCAAACAAGAATTGTTGGTAGAGAAGAAGATGGTTTATGGCATTTTAAAGATGATCAATTAGACGCTGTAAAAAATAGGAGTAATTATCTTGTTATTTTTGAATTTGATAATTCAGACAGTGAAAAATCAATTCAAGGATATATTTATGGTGAGTAATAGTATCTTTTTACCATTTTGCGAATTTAAGTATTTGAAATTATACTTAGTGACTGCTCAATAAATATTTTATATCTAAAATGCCCTTTTTTGTAGAGGTTGTCTAAACTGTGCAAACGCAAACTTTTTTGCTATTAATCAGGCTTTTGGATACGTCATTGCGAGCCTGCTATAAGCAGGCGTGGCGTTGCTGAAAGCAAAACGAATTCCATCCAGAAAAAATATAAAACATACAATGATAGTTCGCTTGTTCGACATATTTCTCCTCTTGCGACCTCTGT
>CAJOQX010000329.1 GCA_905236865.1 Candidatus Rifleibacteriota bacterium | reverse complement strand
CTAAAAACACTACCTTTTATATTTGTGGTAGTCATTTCTTTACCATCTTTGTCTGTTCCTGCAACATCTTCTGTTGCAAATACTACCGTATATTTATTTCCATAATATGATACACCAGAAATAATAGAACCATCGGCAATTATATATGTGTCAACTTTTTCTGTAGAAACAGGTTCAAAGTAAAAAGTGACATCTTTTTTATAAGAGGCAACGTTATTTGCTCCATTTGTTCCAGTTTTGAAAGTAGCTTCACTGTCATTTTTCAATTTTTTCTTCTCTAAATCTGCACTTCCGTTTACAGCAGTTTCGATATCGTTAGAATCAGAAAAACCTTCAGGAAGAGTTATATTTATTTTATCATCAAGTTTAGCTCTGGCAGAACCTGCTGCTGGAGCTGGAGCAACCAAAATATCTTTTTTATTATCTAATGCAGGTGCAACTGCAACTTTTATTGCCATGGTTTCAGCTAATCTTGCATCTATAGCTCTATTGGTAAGACTATTATCACTATCACTACTACAACCTACTAATGTCATTGCACTAAAAAAAGCAATGGATAATAAAGCTTTTTTTGTCAAATTCTTCATTTAAAAACTCCTTTTCACAACAACTGTGATTAAAATGGTTTAATTTCTACTAAAATAGCATAATATTTTTAAAATGCAACTTTTTTAGTATGTAAAGTAGTAGTAAGTATTAATAAATAATTTATATCCAAAAAAGTTCGTCTCTTTTTTTTACTTTATTTATTTCTTCACTAAAACCGCTTAAAGCATCAAAAGCCATAAAAAGCTTTGCACGTTGCTTTCTATTCATTGGAGGGTGCTTGAAAGAGAAATAATCATTTTTATGTATTGGGCGATGTTTATTGATTATATCATTGTATTTAGACATTCTTAACTCCTAATTCCTTATTTATGCCTTATGTCCTCCTATTTGAGAAATCCTTTCTTTGGTTCTGCTAGCTTCGAGAAAATTCATTCCCTTTAAAAGTGAATTGCAACCATATTTAGATTTAATTTGTAATATAGCTTTTTGTAGATTGTTTTCTTTATTTTCTTTTTCGTAATCTTTAAATAATTCTAACTGATGATACCTTGATTTTTTAGATATTTTGTTTGCACAAATATTAACCCGTCTAATAAGTAAATTACGATTAACTATTTTTTCGTTATTAAAAATGGATAAAAATGCTTTAGTTATTTCTTGGTTTGAATTTGTAGGGCAAGAAAACCTAATTGTACCGCCTGCTGGTTTAGGGATAATTCTTCCATAATGGTCTATATAACAAGAATCATCATAATTACAAAAAGATTCGTGGTCAAATCCGATATAAAGAGTAATAGATTCAGTAACAAGATTTTTTTGCACTAAATCTAAACTTAATAAGTCTGCCATTTCTTTCACGATAATTTGAGCTTCTTGGAATTTGTAAGGTCTAGGCAGGACTTGCCCACTGCTTAAACTGCTATTTTTAGGTTTATAAGATTTTATGTCTTTCATAAGGCAGGGTTCTAAGCCCCAGGCATGGTCTATTAAAATTTCTGCATTAATGCCGAAAAGTTTATATAGCAGTTCCTCGTTATATATGGAATATTCTGCAATATCGCCCATTGTATTAATACCATAGCGTTTTAGTCTATTTGATGTGCCTGTTCCAATTTGCCAAAAATCAGTTAATGGCTTATGATCCCAAAGTTTTTTACGATAAGAATTTTCGTTTAATTCACCTATTCTTACTCCATCAGAATCAGCGATAGATTTTTTTGCAATTATATCCATAGCAACTTTAGCAAGAAACATATTAGTGCCTATTCCTGCGGTAGCGGTAATACCTGTATTTTTTAAAACGTCTTTAATCATGGTTATTGCCATTTTATGAGCAGAATTTTGATGCAAGTGTAAATAATTTGTTACATCCATAAAAACTTCATCTATGCTGTAAACATGAATATCTTCTGAAGATATATATTTCAAATAAATATTATATATTTCAGCAGATTGCTTTATATAAGCGGACATTCGAGGTGTTGCCACAATATAATCTATCTTTTTTTTCATCAGAGATTCAGCTTCACGGATTTTTTGCTTTGCTTCAAATAATCTAGGTCTGCCAGGAACACCTAAAGCTTTTAATGCAGGGGAAACCGCTAAACATATTGTTTTGTCGGTGCGTGATTCATCAGCAACAAGAAGATAGGCTTTTAATGGGTCTAGATTGCGGAATACACATTCTACACTGGCATAATAACTTTTTAAGTCGATACATATATAGATTCTGTTTGTCATAAAATCAACTAGTAGAGAATTTATGAGCTAGAGGATAATCTTTTAATTTGTAGGTTATCGAGCTTATGCTCATGAAAAGAGATAATTATAAAACAACAATAAGTTCACATTAATGAAATAATTTCACAAACGTAACTATATTCATATAATATTTAATTTTCACATTTGTGTCAAGAAAATTCACGAAAATAAAAAAATAAATAAAAGTTAAACCGCTTCTTGTTTGAAAACTTTGTTGTAATTAGGTAATTCAATACTATCGATGTCGTAACCTCTTTGACGTATAGCTTCAAGTTTATATTCGATTATAATGCTACTTGTGTGTAAATTACGAGCTATTTCTGGTATAGACAAAATCTCATATTCAGAAATTTCTCTTCCCAATTCGAGTTTTTTTTCGTCTAATTTAGCTAGTTCTTTTTTATATTCTATAAGGCGATAATTCTGTATTTTTGAATTATTAGAATTATTTTGAAAAGCAAACAAAAGAGTTTCATATTCACGTCTAAGCTGTTGTTGAACGGTTGTCAAATTACGGAATTGCTTTATTACAGAATTATTGTAACCAATCATTTCTAATATTTTAAATGTATCTATAGAATATTCGGCGGCAACAAGATTGGCTTCACGTTCGTGACGGCTTAATGTTTTGCTGTTTAACTGCTGATTTGGAGCAAAAAGAGTTTCATCTAAATGGTAGTTGCCGAAACTTGTAAAGGTACTTTCATTTAAATGTCCTAGAATTCCATGACCTATTTCATGCCAAATATCAAATTTGCGTTTAATAGGACTTAGACGGCTGTTTATGCCGATAATAGTCTGATTTTTTATTCTTGCAATATAACCAACAAGACTACTAGTTAAAGGAACTATTTCGTAGTTTAAGTAAGAAGCTACTTCTTCAGGGTTGTTGCTTCCTATTTTCTTGATTATATTGTCTATTTTATAGAAAGCTTTTGTTATTTCCATTTGACCTAATCATGAAATTCTTCTTCGTCTAAGAAGGAATTATATCTATTTTTCCTTGCGAGTTTTTTGTCTATTTCTGCGACACGTTTAAGATGCTCTTTTGATTTAGAGCTATATTTTTCTGGATTACGCTTTGCTCTATTTTTTTCGGTAGCTATAATGAACAATTTTTGCATTTCTAGAATAAAGTCTTCTTGTTGTTCAAGAGTTAATGTTCCGCCAGCAAGAAGGCTTCCTGCTCCTTCGATAAGAGCACGAGCTTGTTCTGCCCCTTTTTTGCCATAAAAATTTTTCAAAGAATCTAAAGCTTCTGCTTTTTTCATTTCGATATTGCTATTTTCTATGCCTAGCAGTTCTTCAACTGTTAAACCAAAAACTGCCGCCATTTTTGTAGCTGTATCGGCAAAAGGGATACGTGTGCCATTTTCGTAATTTACTATAGTGCTTTGAGCAACTCCGCATTTTTCGCCGAGTTGAGCTCTAGATAGTTTAAATTTTTTGCGAAGTTCTTGTAAACGTTGGCCAAAATCTAGATATGGAGTTTTTGTATTTTTAGAATCAATCATTTGTTGCCCTCGGATAAGTCTTATTATTTTTTACGTTTATGCAATACGAATATATAAAATTTATACAATTATGTCAATATAGTTTTTCACGATTGTAATTGTTTTATACGTTTTATTTTTTAAATAATAAGATAAAAATATGAAGTTAGAAAAAATGTTTATATATAAGGGTAATAATTACAAGTATAATAAATATACAAATAAAGCTATGGGAGCAATAAGCGATTTCTATTAGTTTTGTTTTATTTTCTTGGCTGTTTATCTTCTCTAACATACCAGGCTTTATAAGATTTCTAATTTTAGAACAAGCGTCTAGAAAATCATCTTTTTGATTTTCATCGATAAGAGAATATAAAATTTTGCCATTAGTATCTACTGATTTTATTTCTACAGAACGATTTTCAAAGCCTCCTAAACCAATTTCTAATTTGGAATAAGAGGCTTCAAAAACATCATCAGATTCTAGTAAATGAAAGGAAAGCCTATCAAACTCAAAAAAAATGTTTGATAATAGAGGTTTTGCACTTCCATTTATATAGAGTTTACCAGTAAAACAATTTTGCACTATGAATTTTTTTGTATTGGGATAAACTGACGAACCCAAGCACCAAAACCGCTAGGATTACGGCTTTGAATGTATACATCTCCAGGTCCTTTACATTCGCAAACCAAACCTTCTCCAGAAGTTAAAGAAGATATTATGCCCGAAGAGGCTTTTTTTAGTTCGTAATTAACAGTATCACTCCAAGCAACCATGTGACCATTATCTACAATCCAGGTTTCACCAGGAGCTAATGTTTTTTTCATAATTCCGCCAAAACTAGAAATTACAAGTTTTCCTTTACCTACAGCTTTTTGCAACAAGAAGCCTTGTCCGCTAAACAAACCTTTCATAACCCCTTGTGCTACAGCATCCATTGTTATACCGTTTTCGGCAGCTAAAAAAGAACCTTTTTGTAAGATGTAACCATTGCCAGCCAGTTCTAAAACAGCTAAATCGCCTGGTTCAGAAGGAGCAACAAGAACTTCTCCATTCCCGCCATTACATTTAAGAGTCTGCATAAACAGAGATTCGCCAGTAAAGGTTCTTTTCAACATTCCAAAAACACCGCCTTCGGCTTTTCCTTCGACAGCAACATTAGAAGTCATAGCAACCATAGCGTCTGACTGTGCTTTTACTTCTTCACCATTTTCAAGAAAAAGTTTTGCCATACAATAAGAACCTTGAAATAGCAATTCAACATTCATTTGTTAATTTCTCCTTTAAAAGAATTTCTTTTTAAATAATATTTTAAAAGTTTTTTGTAGTCAACAATTAGAAAAAAATAAATTAATTGGTTGTTTCCGTTAAGATTTCTTCTTTTGTTGTTTCTTCATTAGAAGTATCTTCTTTATTTTCGATTCTTTCACTTAATTTAAATTCGCTGGTAACAAGTTTTAATTCTTCAATAATTGCATTAAGTTCATAGGTTATTTCTTCAAGAGATTCTTTTGTAAGATTTTTATTGTCAACTTTTTTTTGAAGATTTTCTCCTGTTTTTGCGAGTCTTTCAATCACTTCTCGGTCTTTATAGACCATTTTGTTTAGCGACTCTGACATTTTGTTGAAGGCATCTTTTAAATCACCTAATTCATCACCTTGTCTCAAATGAACTTTATGAGTTAAGTCACCAGAAGCAAGTAATTTCATGCTTTCTTCTAATCGATATACTGGTCCTGCAATTTTATGAGAAACAAAAAGCGATATAAAAGCAATTATACCTGTAAAAGCTATTACCCACCAAAAAAGTTGTGAATTTACTTGTTCGAATATATTAGAAAGTTTATCTATAGTTAAATCTTCTGTATTGACTATCTGTCCCCATGAAGTGCGATAGACAATCCAGCCAACAGTCATTGAAACTGTAAGCATACAAACGACTAAAATAGCCATATATCTTAATTGAAGACCTGTTTTTATTAAATATATATGTCTTTTATTTTTTGTCATTTTTTTCTCCTTTGGCATGAATAGTGCAAATCACCTTACCTTTTTCGTTAAACATAAAAGTTCCTTTTTGTGGGCAGTATTTTATTTCATCTAAATAGCCTTTTTCTTTTAAAGTGTCTAAATCAACGATATTGCCAGGCTTTGAATATGTTTTACTGTTTGTTGTATTGTAATCATCAACAGCGGAATTGATTTTTGTTGTAATATCGTTGCAAGAAACTTTGTAAATTCCATCTTGAACTTCTTTATAATCAGGCAAAAATACAAATATAGCCAATCCTAAGCCTAGTAATAGTAAAATAAAAGCATAGAATCCCAAACCGCCTCTTCTGTTTATATTTGTAATTTTCATCATTTTACACTCCCATTCCTCAATTCCTCGATTACTTGTTTGAATCTTACTGGTAATTCTGCTTCAAAAGTCATAGTTTTACCTGAAATTGGGTGTTTAAAAGTTAGTTTATGGCTATGTAAAAAATGTTCGTTATTTCCATATTTTCTACCACCATAAGTAGTATCACCTAATAAAGGATGACCAGTAAAAGCCATGTGAACTCTTATCTGATGAGTTCTTCCTGTAAGAATCTGAACTTTAACTAAAGTAGAATTTTTTAGATATTCCATAACCTCAAAAATCGAAATAGCCATTCTTCCATTATCAGCCGAAGTTGCTTTCATACGTTGGCGATGAACTGGGTCGCGTTCTATAGCAACCTGTATTCTACCTTTTTGGTTTACAATATGACCTTGGATTATTGCTATATACTCTTTTTCTAACTCGTGACTAGCAAATTGATCTGCAAGATTTTTATGGGCTTCTTTATTTTTAGCTAAAACCATAATTCCGCTAGTTTCTTTGTCTAATCTATGTACTATTCCTGGTCTATCTGGTGCTCCAATCGGACTAAGATTGGTATGGCTTAGAAGAGCAGATACAACAGTAACTTTTTCGTTTCCTGCTCCAGGATGGACTACAAGACCATAAGGTTTATTTATAACTATAATATCATCATCTTCATATAAAATAGGAAAATTCATTTCTGTAGCTTGAATTTCTGTATTTAAATCATCGGTTCTATGGTTAATTTCAATATTATCACCTATTTTTAATTTCAGACTAGCTTTAACTATAGAATTATTGGCTTTTATTTCACCGTTTTTTATCATTTCTTGAGCGATATTTCTAGAAATATCAGGAAATTTTTTGTTGATTGCTTGGTCAAGGCGCATACCTACATATTCTTCTGTTACAAGCCAATTTTCAATGTTTTTCATTTTTATCCTCTTTTGATACTTTTTGTTTTTATAATTATAAATAGAATACTGCAAATAAACAATACAATTGAGGTAAGCTGAGCAGGAGATAAATTTAGATAAGTAAAGAATCCACCTCTGCTATCTGCTCTAAGAAATTCGTTTAAAAATCTTAATATCGAATAACAAATAATATATAATGAAGCTACTAACCCCCTTTTGCTATCTTTTTCCTGCCAACCAGTTTTTAAAATATAAGTAAAAATGACAGCTAAAATAATAAGATAGATTATTTCATAAAGCTGTGTAGGGTGTCTAAAAACTCCTATAGAATCAGTCTTTAAATGATAAATTTTAATAAGATTTGTTGTTGTGCCGTAACAGCAATCGTTAATTAAACAGCCAATTCTTCCTAAAGCGTGACCTATAGCTAGAGATGGAACAAAATAATCTGCGACCATTAAAAAAGAATATTTTTTTATTTTGCAATAAATAAATAAAGCAATTATTGCTAATATCATTCCACCATAATATACCAATCCACCTTCATGTATTGCTAAGCAATCTCTTAAGGTTTTATAATATTGTGGAAAAAGTAAAATATAGTTTATTCTTGCTCCTAGAACACCAAATATAGAAATAATTAATAAAATATCAATTAATGGAGGACATGGCAAAGAACTATTTCTTGAATTATATTTGAATAGGAATACGGCTATAATAAAGGCAATACCCATTAGTATTCCATAAGAATAAAATGGTAAATCTATTCCTAATAAAGATTTCATTTAACAACCTCTTCGTTTTTTATTTTATTAGAATTATATTTTATTTCCAAATCTTTATTATTTCTGATAAATTTCCAAACTATAATCGAAGTAACAATCAATATAATACTAATAACTTGCGATAGAGTCATTCCTAATAAAACAACAGGATTTTCTGCTCTAATGAACTCTATAAAAAACCTAAAAAAGGCATATAAACTTATATAACTAAGAAATAATTGTCCATAATGGCTTTGCTTTTTCCTAATAAAAAAAATAAGAATCAAAAAAGCTATAAACGATAAAAAGCTTTCATATAATTGAGTGGCATGATAATAACCTGTTCCAGCGATTCTTGATTGAAAACCTATTAGAGGGGAACAGGCTTTGCCATAACAGCATCCATTAAGAAAACAACCTATTCTCGCAATAGCGGTAGCTGGTCCTAATGAAAAACCGAATGAATCGGCAAATATCCAGAATGAAATTTTGGTGATTTTTGAGTAAATAATTGTAAAAATAATTCCACTGATTATTGAGCCATAAAAAGTTAGTCCGCCTTGTTCAAAGCATAAAAAATCTTTAGTTATAAGCTTTTGTGGAACATATTCAAGAACAAAAAGTAATCTTGAACCAAAAATACCTACTACAAGCAACATCATCATCAAATCAAAAATGGTCCCACCATCGAGACCATTTTGTTTTGCTTTGTATATAGTCATGGCAGTGCAGACTGAATAGCTAATCGCTAATATAAAACCATAGCTATATACATTAAACCAAGGTGTTGCTAGTAGTATAGGATGCATAAATCAAACGATACTTGCTTCACTAAGAATATCTTCTTCGTTATCTTCTTCAGAAAGGAAGAAAATATCTATAAATAGCATAAATACGCCTAAATCAATAATTACATCTGCTATGTTAAATACAGGAAAATCAAATGAACCAAAATGGAAAAGGAAGAAATCTACTACAAAACCATATACAACTCTATCGTAAAGATTTCCTACAGCACCGCCCACAAGCAATGCTAATGCCCATCTAGTTATTCGCTCTTCTTCTGGAAGTTTAAGACTGTAATAACTTATGATAAGAATCATAGCCAAAGCCATCAGAATAGGAGGCAATCTCCAATCTGGAAACCAGCCAAATGCTACTCCTGGATTTTTTACGAATGTTATAGTAAAGAAATTATTTATAACATCAATAGGTAACTTATGAGAATTGTTTACAATCATAAGTTTGGTTATTCTATCTAGAAAAAAGAACATAGTAGCATATAGCAATACTGATGGAGACCGTAAATGGTAGCCAATGTTCTTTAATACAAAGACAGGATAGACTGCAATGGTGTAAAAGACGGTTTTCATTAAGGTCGTTAGCCAAGTCAAAGCTTTCTTCATTTGGATTAATGATTCCCTAGAAATGTATAATTTGGCGTTATTTTTTTAATAACGTGGAAGTTTTGATTTTATTCGGCAGATGTTTAAAATTATTAAACGAATTTTTTATTTTTTTTATGGTGAGTTTTTTTATTTTTTCAACTTTCTGTTTTCTGTTTTTGCTTAGTCATTTACTACGCCAACCTTTGCTAGGTAATATCGCCTATCACGAGAGCTATAAGCACTCACTTTTTGTATCCATCTTCCTTACTATATCAACAAAAAAACAATTAATTAATATTTTATAAATAGCCGATATATTTGCAGAGTGTACAAACTCGTTTTAGGAGGTTTCAAATCAATTATGAAAGAATTTGCTCGTTTAAAAGAGCATCCGTGGTTGCCAATAGTCCTAATTATGGTTTTGGCTTTCTTTTCTGTAGGATGTTCTTCTAGCCGCTCTGATTCAGGAGCAACAATAAATCCATTAGGGGCATATACTACTTCTAGTAATACAACATCAACTAGTACTATTATTGGCGATGGGACAACAGTAACTCCTGGTTCCCTTGTCACACCAGTAATTGTTGTAAATGATGATGGAAGTACTTCTATAAATGGTCATGATAATGCTCCTTTATTAGACAATAAACACGTTGGTTGGCAACAATCAGATTGTTTAAGTTGTCATAATGATACAACAAATAATCCTGACCATAACTATACCGATAATACTTTGTGCTATTTATGCCATGGAACTAATGGATTGCCTGGCTTGTCAGATACCATTCCACCTGTTCTTAGTAGTGTTGTTGTTAATCCTACTGATAGTTCTGTTACAATATCTTGGAAAAGTGATGAAGATTGTGTCAGCCGATTAATATTAAAAACACCTGATGGTGACAAAATGGAATTTCCTGTAAGTAGCACTTATACTAAGTCTCATAAAAAGACAATAAATGGTTTGCAATCTTCTTACACATATTTATATGAATTGGTTTGTACCGATAAGAGCGGAAATAAAACAACATCTTCTTCTTTCAGCAGTAACTTGTCTTTTCAAACTTTGGCGAAAGTTGATACTTCGACTCTTACTTCTATTGATACAGATACAGGTACCGATACTGATACAGATGCTCAAGAAGATCCATTTTTCCAAAACATTAAAGTTGGACCTAAAGGAAATCTAATGTTTGAATATAGTTTTAAAACCAAATCAACTCCTGTTGTGCAAGGCTTCTTATGGAATGTTTACAGATCTGCCACAGATGCTAGAAAAAAGCAAAACCGCTATTGTAGCGATGATTTTGATGCTAATACCCTTACTAATGAATACCAAGCGATTGTTGGTCATTCAAGAATAACAGAAGCAGGAACTTACTATATTAGATTTCATGCTACGGTAGAAGGTTCAAGTACAGGTGTGTGGAGTGGAGTATATACAGTAAAATTAAATAATTAAAAACAAATATAACTTTTTGATTGATTTGCATCCTTAAATAACAAAACAGACTATAAGTTTTATCTTATAGTCTGTTTTGCTATTAACAACACTTTGAAATATAGCAACAAAAAGTTGAGAAAAGGCTTGTTCTATGGTATAACGTAGAAGTATTGTACATAATTATATGGAGGCAAACATGAAGAAAAAACTAGTCTTTTTGTTTTTAGCTGTGTTTTTTGCCATTTTTTGTTGTGGTAGCCTAATGGCTGCTGAAGCAGCAAAAAAGGTAACTAATACAAAAGTGCTAGATGTGACTACTTTCTTTTGGTCTGGAAGTAGTAAAGGTATTGTTCTTGAATTAGACCAAAAAATTCCAGCTTATGATTTAAGAAAACAAGTTAGAATAACACCTAGTATAGGTTATTTTACAGTTGATAATATTTGGCATGAAAAACATGGCAAATATAGAATATATGGTAAGTTTGTTGGTGGCACTGAATACGAAATAAAAGTGGTTGGTGGAGTTACAAACGAAGGTAACTTTAATATAGCTCCTTATACAAAAAAGATTGTTGCAGCAGAAGCACAGTCAGAAATAAAGTTCCCAACAGATAGTTCTGTAGTTGAATTGCATAGCAAACAGACTGTTCCGTTAAAATTCACACATATTGGCAATTTTAAGGTTGAATATCATACAGTTCCTGCTATTTTTTCTGCTTTTTATGCAAATGGATATTCAATTTCACCAGTAGTTGATGAAAAAGATTACAACAGTTCTGTAAATAGATATGTTTCTCCAGAAGCAGAAGACTGTGTTAAAGGACAAGCTAATTATTTTGAAAAATACACAGAAGAAGCAAAGAGGGAATTTGAAGGTCTAAAGAAAGTTACAAATTCTTGCCCAAATCTTGCTGATTTCTTAGCTTCTGATTTTTCTGTAAAATCTGAATCTTTCTTAGGTTCTGAAAATCCAGATAATGAATACTATTTCTCATTACCTCTTGAATTGAGAAATAATCCTGAAAAAGGTGGGGTTGTAGTTGTTAAAGTAACTGAAACAGATAAAGCCAATCCAACATCTGTTACAAGAGCTTTTCAAGTAACAGATATGGCAATAACTTATAAATTTGGCAAAAGAGAATTGCTTGTTTGGGTAACTTCTCTGGAAAAAGGCCAGCCACTTTCTAATGTCGCAGTTATGCTATTTGATGTAAGACACAACAAAATCATTCTTCCAGGAAGAACCGACAAAGATGGTTTGTTAAGAATAAACACAGATACAGATTACGACTTTATAACTTTTACTCCAAATCAAGTTGCTGTTCCATCTAAAGGAAAGATTGATATTGCAGACCTTTACATGGTTTGTGCAGCTACTGCTAATGATTCTGCCTGTATAAATCTTGATAAGAACAGACTTTACTCAAATATTTCAATGGCAGCTCCTGATATGAGAAAGCTAGACTCAATTAGAGCTTATGCTTTTACGGACAGAGGCGTTTATAAACCAGGCGAAACAGTTAATTGGAAAGTCGCTTTGAGAGAATACAATAACGATAATGTTACTGTTCCATCAAGCGATGTTAAAGCAAATGTAGTAATATTCAATTCTCGTGGAGATACTATTTCAGAACAGCAATTAGCATTGAATGCTTATGGAACTTGTTCTGGTTCTTTTGAAACCAAAAGCTTTATGCCAAGAGGTTCTTACAGAATTGAAGTTGCTGCTATTCAAGCTTCTAAGAATTTTGGCAGTCTTGGAAAACAAGACGAAAAATGGGATAGACTCATGCAACGTAAACCAGCGGTTGCCAACGAAAAGCAAAAAGAAAACCCTGGTCAGACTGCTGAACAAACAACTACTGGAGTTCTTTACACTTGTAATTTCCAAGTTCAAGATTTTGAAGCTCCACGTCATTTCGTTGATATGAATATGACTTTTTCTGTAAGAACCATAAGACAAGTTGTCGGTCGTGATGCAGAACAAGCATTTATGGATTGTAAAATCATCGGCAAATACTATGCTGGTGGAGTATTAAGAAACTGCAAAGTCCAATGGTCAGCTTATTTGACAGAAGGCGATGCATCAAGCTCTGATTACCCAGGTTTCTGTTTTGGCAATAACGAAATCAAAAAAGAACTTCTTGAACAGGGTAATTCTACATTAGACAACAATGGCGAGTTGATAGTTTCTTTGCCTATGTCTAAAGCAGTTTTAAGTGGTTTGAATAAAATCGAAGTTACCGCTACTGTTCTTGATATTGATGGAAAACCTGCCACTTTGGTTAAATCTTATGCTCCTGTTCCATCTGTAAGAGTCGGTATTACAAAAGTTCCATCTAATATCAGCTCTGGAGCAGAATATCCTGTTCAGGTTATCGCTATAGATAAGAATGGCAAAAAAATCAATGCTGGTCATGTAACTCTTGAAGTAATGAGAAAGAAATGGATGTATATCCAAAAACGTGCTGTTGATGGCAACGGTGGTCTCTATTATAATTGGGAAGAAGCCTGGATTAAATCTTATTCTTATACTCAAAAAATAAGTAACTCTATTGCTGAATTTTCGCTTGCTTTCCCAGAAGGTGGGGAATACTTACTTCGTGCAAATTACGTAAATGGGCAAACAGAAGCTGTTTCAGCTCAAATGGTTTTGATAGAATATTCATATTCAACCTATCAAGATTTCAATAAAAACGACAGAAGTAGAAGTTCAAACGAAATATTCTTAGTAACAGAAAAGAAAGAAGTTGAAGTAGGAAGACCAGTTAAAATAAAATACACTTTACCGAGAATCTGTGATTATGCTCTTGTTACTGTAGAAACAGATGAAATCATTGATGCAAAGGTAATTAAACTTAACGGTGCTTTCGGTGAATTTACAGAAACTCTTACAGACAAATGCAAGCCAAATGCTTTTGTAAGTTTTATTACTCCATCTGTTAGAAGTGGATTCCCTGTCTATTCAATAGATTCAGACACAGAATACCCAAGAGCCTTTTATGGATTTACTAGCTTCAAAGTTCAAAGCTCTGTTGATTCTGTAAATATTGCTATTGCTCCACAAATAAAAGAAGAACTCAAAGCTTTGCCAGGTCAGAATTATAAAGTTGATTTAAAACTTACTGATGAAAAAGGCAAGCCAGTTACCACAGAAGTTGCTGTTGGTGTTGTAGATGAGTCAGTTCTTAATCTTACTGGTTATGTAACTCCTGTTCTTAACAGCCTAAGCAATTTCTTTATGCCATTGAGCATTTTCACTGGTGACCTTCGTGTTTCTTTAATCAATCAAGAATTGTTCAAGTTGCTCTCTACTAGAATACTTACTGGTGGTGGTGAAGGTGTTGGTGCAATAAGTTCTGATTTGAACGCTCGCAAAGATTTTAGACCTGTTGCTTATTGGAAAGCTGATCTGGAAAGTGACTCAAATGGTAATCTCTCTGTTGAATTTAAGCTCCCAGATACTATGACTTCTTATCGTATTTATGCTGTTGCTAACGATAAAGGGGCAAGTTTTGGTTCTGCTGAAAGACAGCTTAGAGTTGCTAAAGATTTCTATATAGAACCTTCTGTGCCACAGTTTATGACTGCTGGTGATAAAGCAGTTGTTGTAACTGCTGCTCATAATAAGACAGACAAATCTGGAACAGCTAATGTAGCTGTTGCTGCTTCAGAAGGTATTTCTGCTAACACTCTGAATGGCTCTGTCGCTCTTGGTGGCTTTAATACAGCAGTTTCTAAAGTTGTTCTCAATGCCGATAAAGGTGCTTTAACAAGTAAACTTGTTATGAAAGGCGATATGAACGGAAATACAGATGCAGTAGAAAATTCTATTCCTGTAAATCCTGCTTCTATGCTCTTCAACAGATATAAATTTGGATTCTTCAAGGGAAAACAAAATATCAAAGCTGAAATTCCTGCTTATGTTGCTTCTATGAATTCAATAGACAAAGCTGGAACTTTAAAAGCTCACTTGACTCTTGCTTCCACTCCTTGGACAAGACTTGTTCCAGCAGTTTCTTATTTGATGGATTATCCTCACGGATGTATAGAACAAACTTCATCTAGAATAATTGGTCTTGCAGCTATTAGAAACATTGCTAAAGAAGGATATTTCAAAGAATTCTCTCTTGAAGAAGTTGATATTTACTTAAAGAAAGGTTTGGAACACCTCCTCAGAATGCAGCTCACTAGTGGTGGATTCAGCTATTGGACTTCAGAACCAAGCGTAAGCTGGTGGGGAACTCAATATGCAGTTTATGCATTAACCGTTCTAAAAGAATCTGGTTATGAATTTGACCAATCATATTTAAATAATGCATTAGATTACGTTAAGAACCAGATGTTCAATAATAGCAATGCAGATACTTTCAAGCAGCCTGTAATGGGTCTTGGTGTAGTGGCTCTTGCTATGAACAAAAAGATTAACGCTGCCGATTTGGAAACTTTGAGAAAGAAATTCCCTGCAAAAGACAAAGAAGCAGAAAGCATGATTAACTATGCAGAATGTTATGTTGGGGAAAAATCCTTAGACCAAATTCAGTTCAAAATGCTAACTATGAAGCCTATGGCAATGGTTAATGGAGGCTGGAGCAACTCTAATGTACGTCGTGATGCCTTTGTTCTTATGACAAGCGTATTTACTAAAGGTATTAAAACTTCGGATTTATTTGCAGGTAGCCTTTTCAAGAGTATTACTGATAAAGGTTATTGGACTTCTACTGCTGATACTGGTATTGCCTTGAACGCTCTTGCAGCTTATTTCAAGGTTCAAAAACCTGTTGAAGATAAGAATTTCAAAGTTAAAGTAATTGCCAAGAGTGGAACAAAAGAACTCAGCATTGGTAAAGCTCCTGAAAGCATTGAACTTAGTTCAGAGGATTTGACTAACGAAATCAAACTAGAATCTGATTCAAGAGCTGTTTTAAATTATAGCTTTGCTTATACTTATCCTGATATGGTTGGCAGGAACGAACCAGTAGATAATGGCTTTATGCTTCAAAAGACTATTGAAAATATGAATGGTAGCAAAGAAATAAGAGTTGGTGATATTGTTAAAGTTACTTTCATATTTGAAAGAAGCAATAACAAAGGTTCTTATGAATACTTAGTATTGGAAGACCCAATACCTGCAGGTTTTACTGCTATAAACACTTCTTTGAAAAATGACACTTTGCCAGAAGATGCTAGTGCAGACGAAGAAGAAGCTTATTGTGGTTATTATGATGGTTGTTGGGATTTCTATGCAACCCATAAGGAACTTAGAAAAGATGCTATGGTAGCATATAAAGACTACTGCTGGAATGGTCGTTTTAAACTTGTATATTATTTAAGAGCAACCTGTGAAGGAACATTCGTAATGAAACCTTCTATGGCAAGCTTGATGTATAATCCTAATATATATGGTTTAAGTAAAGCCTCAAAAGTAGAAATTCTACCAGCTAAGTAAGTAAAATAAAAAAGGGGCTGTTTTAAACAGCCCCTTTTTTTATGTCTTTATAAAGTTGATAATAAAAGAATAATTGACTTATTATAGACAATATTTTATAGTCATTCACATAATTGTTTGGAGAAAAATCATATAATGGCAACAGAAAGAAAAAAAATTCATTTTCCTTTAAAAGTCGCTTTGCCAATGATTTGGAACTATATTAAGAACAAATTAAAAGAACAAATCAAGGCTGTTGCTTTTATCATTATTTATTTGGTTGCTTTTAAATTTATTGTGTTGCAGTCCTCACCAGAAAATGCCGTTCAAGTTGCTGTTGGTGTAGGTATGGTTGTTTGTGGATTAGCAATGTTTTTAGAAGGACTTTTCTTAGGTTTAATGCCATTAGGTGATAGGGTTGGGGTTCAATTACCTCAAAAAACTAATATTTTCGTGATAATGGGATTTGGGCTTTTGCTTGGTTTTGGAGCAACTTTGGCAGAACCTTCTATTTCTACTTTAAGATTGGCTGGAGAAGGGGTTACTCCTTGGGCAACTCCTCTTTTATATAGATTTTTAGAATTAGAGACAAATATGCTTATTTGGGCGGTTGGAGCAGGTGTAGGTGTTGCGGTCGCTTGTGGTATGGCAAGATTTTATTACGGCATAGGACTTAAACCTTTCATATATGTTTTAGTTCCTGTTACTCTGATAATTACTGTCTATTTTGGTTTTGATGAAAATTTAAAATATGTTATTAATCTTGCTTGGGATACAGGTGGTGTAACAACAGGACCTGTAACTGTTCCACTTGTATTAGCTATGGGTATAGGGATTAGTAAAGCTAGTAAAAAGAAGAATAGTGCAGCATCTTCTGGATTAGGTGTTGTTACTTTAGCTTCTCTTTTTCCAGTTTTAGGTGTATTTGCTGTTGCTCTATACTTGAACAATACAACTCCAGAACCAATGAATGAATCAGATTTCTTTTCTAAAAACTATAGAGCAGAAGCAGTAAAAATGCTTGGAAGTGAAGAAGAAGTTAATAAAATAGCTTTCCAAAGAGGTACATCTATAGCTAGACATTCTTATTATGGTAATTCTGAAAAATATAGAGAAGCAATATTATCCTTAGTAGATAATCCTGATAATGCTAAAAAGTTATTAGGTAATTTAACTTTAATAGAATGGTTGAGTCGTAAAGCAAACGAAGATGAAAAGAAGTTAATTACAGAAAGAATAACCGAGAAAGTAGCAGAAAAAAAACCTGTTTCTGTTATTACAAATAAAAATGAAATTAAATCAAAGAAGGATGATTTTCAAAGGGAAAGAGTTTTAAATAAATTTGATTTTTCTTCAATTTTCTTAAGAGAAATGAGGCTCGCAATATATGCTGTTGTTCCATTGGTCTTATTGCTTTTGTTGGTTTTGGTTTTTATTTTGAAAGATAGATTAAAAAAAGCTGATGAATCAATATTAGGCATATCGCTTTCATTGATAGGTATGGCAATACTAACAACAGGCATACAGTTGGGTCTGTCTTCGCTTGGCAACCAGATTGGTAGAACATTGCCTATGGTTTATAAAACAGAAGCCCAAGAAACAGGTCGTTATATTTTCAAAAATTTCAAGAAAGACACAATGATTTCTGCTTATAATCATAGGGGACAACTAAATAAATATTTTTATGTTGTAGATGATTCTAATAATATAAAGGCTGTTCCTTTTGATGAAAGCAGATACGATGCTTCTACAGGAAATTATGAATATGTCAGAACAAAAGATGTTTTGTGGACTGCAAAACTAACTTTACTTGGAATGGCTTTTGTTTGTCTTTTTGCTTTTGGTATGGGCTATGGTTCAACAATTGCAGAACCTGCTTTGAATGCTTTAGGTATCACTATTGAAGAGATGACCGTTGGAACTGTAAAACGTTCAAAAGTTGTAGGAACTGTTTCTATCGGTGTTGGCACAGGACTATTAGTTGGAGTATTAAGACTGATTTTTGATATTAATGCTTGTTATTTGTTAGTTCCTGGTTATTTAGTTCTTCTTATTTTAACTTATTTTAGTGATGAGGAATTTACTGGATTAGCTTGGGATTCAGGTGGAGTTACTACTGGTCCTATTACTGTGCCTTTAGTTCTTGCTATGGGTCTGGGTATTGGTGGCGGACTTAATGTTGTAGACGGTTTTGGAATCGTTTCTATGGCTTCTTTATTCCCAATTCTGACAATGCTTATATTTGGTATCAGAATAAGGAATCGTCAAAATAGCCATTTAAAAGCAACTGAAGAGGCAAATAATGAATAATTTTGAATTTATAGAAGTTTCACGAATTACTTTGGTTATACATCATGGTTTGTCTAAAGTTGCTTTAAAGCTTTTTAAAGATATTGGAATAAAAACGTTGATGTTTGAATCTGCTAGAACTGCAAGATTGAGAACTAAAACAAATTTATTTGATATTTTAGGTATTTCAGATCCTATAGAAGATTCTCCAACAGACATTTTTAGAATAATTACAACAACAGATGATTCAGAGAAAGTAATTTCTTATATAATTGATAAACTTGATTTAAAAGCTTCTGGTCGTGGTTCTGTTTATTCTCAAAATATATTGGAATTAAACGGTAAAGCTATTCCTGAAATAAAAATAGATCTTCATGGCAAAAATACTTTACTACATGATTTAACCTTGATAACAGGAATACAATCTGTATCTGGAAGTGGTGAAAATATTTCTAAGGTTGCTTTACGCTTAGGGGCTGGTGTGCCTACTGTTAGTTTGGGAAAGGGAACAGGCATTAGAGATAGATTAGGTTTGTTAAGGATAACTATTTCTCCAGAAAAGGAGATAACATATTTGTTAGTTCCTTCTTTTGATGCTAATGGTTTACAAAATCTGCTTATAGAAAAAGGTAAACTTAATAGACCTGGTGGTGGTTTTATGTATCAAACCCCAATTAAATACGGTTTAGTTGATTCACAGGTAACTGTTGGTTATCAAAATAGAGCAGCAAGTTTGGAACAAATTATTGCCGCCATAGATGATATAAAAAAAGGAACATCATGGCGTAGACGTATGTTTGAAGTTGATGAAGATAGGGTGTTGCCGACAAAAACTTCTTATACTCATAAAGAAATTAGTTTTATTTGCCCTGTTGAACATAGTGAAGATTATATTCATGCTGCGATGGATTGCGGTGCTGCTGGTGCAACCATGACTTTGTTGAAAAACGTTACTTTAAATGATGATAATAGTTACGATTTTTCTAATTATGAAAATGCTATTATGTGTGTAAGAAAAGAAGATGAAAACAAAGTAATCGATGCTATATTAAATATAGCTAACGAAAAGCAAGAGAATAACTGGATTATTCAAAAAATACCCGCTTCTTCTATTTATGCTACTTATAAGAAAAAATAATATTATTGCTTTGACTTTCTATTTAGCAGTCTCTAAATATAGCTTTTTGTAATCTCTTGTTTTTTTATTATAGCTTTGGCTTTTACAGTAATGACATACTATTGTAGGTTTGCAATGCGTGCAACTTGGGGTTTTTCGCAGAGGCTGTGCTAAAATTAATTTTTAAGTCCAAAATATGTGCTAATTGCCTACACAGATCGGATAGCCAAGCGAAGCTTGGCGTGGTAAGTGGTTGGTTGTAGGTAGTGAGTGAGCGGACAGTAGACGCGAGACCTCTATTCTCCGCACAAGGCTCGTTCCCTCTAAGTCTATCCGAAGGTACAAATTAACAGAGACCGCGAAGGAGAATAAGGTTGAGCAAGCAACTGTTCGCTTTTAAAAGAATCGAGAGATAAGAAAAGTCTACATATTTATCATAAACGTATAGCTTAAGGGCTTTAGGCCTGAAAGCTATACGTTTATGACAATGGGTAGGCTACAAACAAATAAACACTGATTTTTCATCAAATTACGAGTTTTAGCACAGTCTCTCGCAATGACAAAATCAGAAACACAAATTTTCGTTATTTCATTGTCGTATTAATGATTATTCTTCGTCTGAAGAGTATCTTTTATATCTAGATTTAGTAGTTTTAGGTTTCGATTCATTTTTAGTTTTAGGTTCGATTTCAGAAACAGCATCTTTTGCCTCAGAAACTGTATCTTTCATGCCAGGAACCGTATCTTTCATACCAGAAACAGCATCTTTTAAATCAGAAGGCATTTCTTTGATATACAAATCTCTTTGTGGAAATGGGATTGCAATATTGTTTTCTTTGAATTCTTTGTCTATTTTATACATAATTTCGTCTTGTGTTTTCCACATAATATTAATTTCTTTAACCCAACAACGAAGTTCAAAATTTAAAGAACTATCACCAAATTCATTAAAAACAACACTTGGAGCTGGATCTTTTAATACATTGGAATGAGTATTGGCAATATTTAGCAAAACTTTTTTTACTAAATTTGGGTCTGTTCCATAGGCTACACCAACTTTTACAGAAAATCTTGTTTGTCTATTGGTCATTGTCCAGTTGTTTACTGTAGAAGACACCAAATCAGAGTTTGGAACAATCATTTCTGCGTTTGCAAAAGTTTGTATGATGGTTGCGCGAAGTCCTAAATGCTTGACTGTTCCCCAAGTTCCATTTACAACAACAATGTCTCCAACTTTAATAGAACGTTCAAATAATAAAATCAATCCACTAGCGAAGTTATTCACTATATTTTGTAATCCAAAACCAATACCAACACCCAAAGCTCCTATGATAACCATCAAACTTTGGAAGCTAATTCCTAACACCCCCATAGCAATAGCAACAGCTATAACTATGAACGAATAATAGATTAATCGGTTAATAGAAATTCCTACGCCTAATTCTATATTTCGTTTTGGGTAAAAACTTGTTTCTAATGTAGATCTTACACACCATGAAATGCCGAGGACTATATAGAACAAGAAAATAGCCCAAAAGACATTTCCTAAAGTAATTCTTGTATCTTGTATTGTAATCCCTAAAGATAATATTGATTTTGAAGCTAATAAAACATTATCATAGAAGCCCCAAGCAGATAAAATTCCTGCTATTACAAAATATGCAGTAACAATTGTAATTATTGTATTTAATGTGTTACCGACTCTTTCTTTATCTGGAATTACATTTTTTAAATATTTAGTTACTATTACAGTTGATAGAAATATTTTTACGCATCCATATAGAAAATCAAGAGTAACCCAAGTTAGTAAAATTATTAGAATACTTTTTAAAGTAATATGATATATGTGGTTTGCTAATGCTGTATAACCTGCAATTTGTAATATAAAGGCAATAATAAGGAAAATACCTAATATTTTATTTGCTAGTTGTATCTTTAAAGAAAAATCATCAGGATTTTCTATATTGTTATCGGTTTTTTCTGTGCTTTCTTCTGTTTCATTTGTAAATGATTCTTCTTCTTTTAATTCGTTTAATTTTAAGAAATAAATACCAGAAGCAAGCGAAACTATAGCCATAACTAATTGAGATAAAACACTAGGAATATTCCCTAAATCAAATATTTTATATAATACATATAATATAAAGACTAGAACAACACCTGCTTTTATACTTTTATTCGGTATTTTGCCACAGAAAATAATGGCAGTTCCAATACAAATTAAAATAGTATAAACCAATTTTACTAATGGTGGGTAGCTTTCTAGGACTAACGGAATACCAACTAAAACACTTATTATTAGACTTGAAGCAATATAATTTTTATGAAGGAAATTTAAACCTACAACAGACATAAAGTCTTCTTTTACATTTTTTAAATATAAGGCAACAAGAATAAATATTATTATTTGTAAAACAAAAACCCAAGCGTAATTGTTAAATATTTCACCTATACTACCTTTTTTATTTAAGTATTCTTCATTTCTATTTGATTGATTAAATAAATTTTTAAATTCTCTAAAATACTTAATTGAAAGCATAGCATTTCCAGACTTTTTAAATAATCTTTTACGAAGATTTTGAATAAGCCTGTCTAAATCATCAGCAAGATTGTTAGTTGCCTTATTTAAATCTGTAATTTTATTATTTAGATTTAATATTGGTTTATCGGCCCCTTCGAAAAGTTTAAAGGCTTTATCTATGGTTTTGTTTTTTTCTTGGAATAGATTTTTAGCATAAGTGTTATATGTGCTTTCTACAACATTATTCTGTTTTTGTAATTGTTGCCAAAATTCTTTCTTTTCATTCCAGCTATTATTTAGGTTTTCAATATTTTTCAGACGTTCTTCAACTTTTTTCTTTAGCTCAAAACATTCGTCTGATATAATTGTAACTTTCCCTCTCAAGGAATTCATAGTATCGATACTAATGTTTTCGATTAGTTTATTCCTTTGGAATTCTTGTTTACATGATTCTAATGATTTTTTTAAAGAATCTATTTCTTCTTCATCATCTGAAACATCAGCATATTCTTTTAATTTTTTTTCTAAGTTTTTACTTTCTCTATCTATATCATCAGATTTTGCAATAAGATCCTCAATTTTATATTTTGTTGGAGCATTTGTGTTTATGGCTTCTTCTGCATACAAGCCAATAATATTTGATAAAAATAATAATATTGCGATTATAGATAGATTAATTAATCTTTTAGTCATAAAACCCCACCTCAAATTGTAATCGTGGTATATTATACCACAACTAATCGCTATTTAAAATCGACTATTAAAATTTCTGGCAAATTAAATAATCTAACTTTTAAGTGTGTTGAACCTATTCCACTAGATACATACATTTTTTTATTTCCATTAGTATAAAGTCCTTTAATATATAAACCTAAAAGATGTCTAGGAGATGTCACTGGTCCATAAAGAGGAAGATAAACTTGTCCTCCGTGAGTATGTCCTGCAAAAGTAATGTTCACATAATCAGGAATTTGAGGGAAAATATCTGGAGAATGCGTGAAGGCTATAATCGGTTTCTTAGCCTCTCTAAAAGCTAGGTCTATTCTATCTTTATGACTTGCATAGTCTCCAATTCCTACCAAATAAATGTTTTTGTTTTTTATTTTGAGTTTTGTTGAAGTATTTTGAAGTATTTTTATATTACTTCCTTTTAAGTGATTATGTATTTTTTTTAATATGTTTCCAAAAGCTTCATGGTTTCCCATAATCATATAAACTCCATAATTAGCTTTTAGTTTTTCTAGAATATCTGTTATTTCTTTGAGATTCATTGATTGGTGTTTAAATAGTTTTATAACGACATAATCGCCACCTAACAAAATAATATCTGGTTTTTCGTTATTTACTTTTTTTACAAGATTTAAATAGTAGTTTTTACTTCCTTTGTATAGATGTAAATCACTTAAATAAGCCACTCTGATACCTTGTAAATCAGAATCGTTAATAGTTATTCTTTTTACTATCAATAGGTTGGGTTCTATGAAAAATGCCCAAATTAGAACAAACAAAATAAAAAGCATTAGGCAAATAACTATTTTTATTCTAGTTTTTTTTCTTTTCATAGCAGTTAAAAGTCTAGCATAAACTAAACAATAACTACAAATATAAACTGAAGAGCTAACGAAAACTTTTACACCAAGAGCCGTTAGGCTCTCAACACCACATATCGTTAGCTTCTCATTATCACTGTTTCACCAACAACCTCTCACCTCTCACTTCTCATCTCTCACTTCTCACTTCTCATTTCTCATTTCTCATCTTTAATAATAATTGTATCTCCATCGGCATCGTCTTCATCTTCGTCAATATTAACAAGTCTAGGAGTTACCAGCATAATCATTTCTGTTCTGTTTATTTCTGATTTAGGACGTGATGTAAATCCTTTTAATATAGGAACTTTGCTCATGAACGAATTGTTTTTCTTGGGTTCATAACCACTTTCATCTATCAAACCACCAATAATAACGGTTTCTCCATTTTTTACTCTTATATAAGTATTGGTATTTCGTTCTGATTTGGTAATCTGCCCATCGTGATTAAAACCAAGAACTGAATCTATGCTTGTATTGAGTTCCATACTTATTTCGTTGTCTCTAGATATTTCTGGAGTAACTTCTAGTCTGATACCTACTTGAACATCTTTGTATTCTTTTTGACTTTGAGTCGAAGAACCATAATTACTATTATTAGTTTTTTCTCTATTATAATATGGAACAGGTATTACTTTTCCAATGTTTATAGAAGCTTTCTTGCCATGTAAAGCTCGTATTTTAGGACTAGCCAAAATTTTTGCTTTACTTTTTTGTTCAAGATTTTCTAGTTTTGCTGGCAAAGAATAATTGCTTGGTAAACGTCCAATATCGGAACCGTTTTCTGAATTGTTTTCAAAGTTTATTCCAAGTTGTTTTAAGCCTTTACGGTCTATTTCAACTAACTTAACTTCAATAACAGCTTGTTTAAGTTTTTCATCAGCACTTTTAATTATTTTTTCTATAAGGTTGATGTTTTCTGCTGCTTCATATACAGAAATAGAATTTATTCTTTCATTTACAGAAAATCCTTCAGCGTTAATTCTTTTACCAAGAGCTTTATTGTTTTTTATCATATCAATTATTTCTTGGGGTTTAGAATTAACAAGCTTAAATGTTCGATAAACTTTTTCACCAAATTCACTGGCACTTTCTTTTTTACAAACAACGTAAGTATTGCCACCGCAGTGTTTCTTAACAAGACCGTTTGTTTCTATCAGTAAATTAAAAAGTTCATCTAAGCTTAGATTTTCTACATAAAAATTAACTTTCTTATCTTCTACACTTTCATGAATGATTAAATTTATATTCATCATTTTTGAAATAACTTGCAAAGAGTCTTTTAAATTTAAATCTCTGAAAAGAAGTTCTTTTGCAACTTTATTTGAAGTAGTGTCGAAGGAAATAACAGTTAAATTTCTTCCTTTTAAAGTGTATTGATAATTTCTATTAAGTAAAAGGTTTTTTAGTATTTCTCTTAAAGTTACATCTTGGGCTTTTAGACTTACTTTACCTTTTACTCCAGAATCAGCAAAAACTCTTAAATTAAATTTTGCAGCAATTGCATCAAGAAGAGTAAGTAAGTCTTCTTGTTCAAAATCCAAACTTAGTTTTTGATCTAAGATAGTTTGACTATTTTCGTTATCAAACAAGGCATCCATTTGGCTGTAATCATAATTTTGACTATTTTTATCTATCTTGCTATTAGATTGTAGTGAATTATTCTTAGATTCTGTTGTTGGAGTAGTTTCTATGATTATTTTATTATCTATTTTTTTTGCATTAACTTTTAATGGTTCGTTGAAGACTAAAGTCGCTCTAACAACGTCTGGAGAATTACTAACTTGATTAATTCGCATATATTTAACTTTAGGATGTGGTTCTAAAATTACTTTGTTTTTTTCTTCTAAACTCAAATCATAAATTTCAGCATTTAAAATTTCAGGTGTATCCATTGTTACGTTAAAATCGCTTATTTTATTGTTTGGAAAAAGAGAAATAGAATTATTTCCATAATCTGAAATATCGAGCTTAGTGAGTTTTTCAGAGGCTCCTACTGGAATATTTATCAATAGAGCACAGAGAAAGGCAAATGCAGTTTTATTTAGTTTAAATATATATCCTTTCCTATAATATGATAATGACCTCATAATAAGCTCCTTAATAATTCTAACGTAATAATATGGATAAATAGTATATCACAGCTTTTATTCGACAATTATTTGTAAATTATTTAGGAATTTTTGTGATTTTTTATGGGTTGAGTGAACTGACGAAAATTAATTTTTTTTAGAAACCACTTTTAGTATTTCGTAGAGAGGGAGACACATAGCGGTTAATACAATACCGCTAATCACGCTCATGATTGTTACATATATGGGTTCAACCATTATCATAATACGTTTTATTGTGTTATTAAGTTCTATTTCGTAGTTATCGGCTAATTTTTCAAGTGCATCATCAATATAGCCAGATTCTTCGCCAATTTCTATTTCACTCATTGTTTTTTTTCGGAATATTTTTGTTGCTCTATATGCTTCTGTTATTGTTTCACCTTTGTCAATGTTGTTAGACGCTTTTTCCATTTTACTTTTTATAAAACAGTTTTCTAACGTTTCGTTACATATTCTCATTGCTGAAATAAAGCCCACTCCAGAATTATAAAGCATAACAAGATTTCTGAAATATATAACTAGGTTATATTTCTTAGAAAGATTGCCAAAAGCAGGTATCTTTAATTTGAAATAATCTATAATAAGCTTACCTATTTTGAATTTATTAAAAATGAAATAAAAAATAAAAACAGATAATATTGTGCCTAAAATAATTTTAATGTTGTCTTGTAAATAAAAACCAGCGGCTATAACTGCTTTAGTGATTTTCGGCATTGGAAACCCATCATAAAGTTTTGAAAAAGGAGGAATAACATAAGCCATAAGTATCATGAATTCAGTAAATGCAAGAATAAAAATATTTATGGGATAAGAAATTGCTTTAAAATAATTTTCTTGTATTTCTTTTCGTTTTTCTAAAATATTGGTTAAACGTTCAAATACCGCATCTAATCTTCCAGATTCTTCGCCTAATTTTACAGTATCGCAATATAGTTTACTAAATACATCTTTATGCTTTCTGAAACATTCATGCATTGGAATTCCACTTCCAACATCAAAAGCTGTATCTTCAAGAATCTTTTTTAAATGTTTGTTTTTTACTTGGAACTGAAGCGTATTTAATGCTTTAATAACTGGCATCCCTGATTTAGACAATGAAGCGAAATTCTTTGTAAATAGAATTAGTTCGTCTGTATATTTGTTTGTATGAAAAAGTTGAAAATCATGTAATATAGAAGATTTCTTTTTAGGCTCTTCTTTTTTTTTCTCTAATTCTTTTTCAAAAAAAAGGAATAGATTTTGTTGGTCTTTATCTTTATTCATATTTTTCTTTATTCTATCAAACTTTGTTTTATTAGACAAGTTTAGAAAATGGTCAGGGCAAACGCAATTTTTTTCTTTTATTGAAGAACCTATCATAGATTGCCACGCCTCTTTCAGAGGCTCGCAATGACGTATCCGAAAGACTGATTAATAGCAAAAAAAGTTTGCGTTTGCCCTTAAGATATGAATAATCTTTTACAATATTTTATAAATGTGATAAGATTTTAGCTTATAAAATTTTTATTGGAGTTTCTATGAGTAAAGTAGATTATGGCAATGTAGTAGATGTTACGCCACAAAAAAATTCACTAATCGTAAAACCAGTAATATCCGTTGGAATTATTGTTATTATTGCATTTTTAGTAATATCTGGCTTAGGTTCATGTTTTTATGTTGTTGAACCAGAAGAACAAGTAATTGTAATGCGTTTTGGTAGATTCATTGGTCTTGAATCAGCAGGTTTACATTTCAAACTCCCTTTTGGAATTGATTATATTGCTAGAGTTAAAACAGAACGTATTTTTAAAGAAGAATTTGGTTTTAAAACCAGCAATTCATCTCGTGGTAGAACAGTTTACGATAATAGAAGCAGATTGGATGAATCTCTTGTTCTTACAGGTGATTTAAATGTAAGCGAAATAGAGTGGATTGTTCAATACAAAATTGATGACCCTGCAAAGTACCTTTTCAAGATAAAAGATCCTGTTTCTGCAATTAGAGATGTCTCAGAAGCAGCTACAAGAAAAATCATTGGTAATGCAAATGTTACTGATGTTCTAACAACAGAAAGAGCCAGTCTTGCTGATGCAATACAGCAAGAAATGCAAAATAATTTAAAAAAATATGATATTGGGGTTCACATTGTAACTTATAAGTTCCAAGACGTAAATCCACCTCAATCAGTTAAAAAAGCTTTCAATTCTGTTAATGAAGCTGAACAACAAAAAGAAAGTATGATACAAAATGCTATACAACAGTATAATGCACAAGTTCCAAAGGCTAGAGGTGAAGCTAAAAGTGTTATACAAAAAGCAGAAGGTTATGCTACCGAACGTGTAAATATCGCACAAGGCGACGCCAACAGGTTTCTTGCTTTGCTAGACGAATACAAAAAATACCCTGAAGTAACTAGAACGAGAATGTATTTGGAAACTGTTGAAAAGGTCTATCCTAGAATGAAAGATATAGTGATTGTAGATAATGATTCGTCTAAAAATGGTATAACTCCTTTGTTGCCTTTAGAAAACTTTGGAGGTAATGAAAAATGAAGAAATCCTGTCTTACAGTAGTTCTTGTTTTTGTTTTGATTTTTGGGGTTATTCTCTTTTTAAACAGCTTTTATATTGTTTATGAAGGAACGGTAGCTCTTGTAACTAATTTTGGTAAACCTGTTGGAGAGGTAAAAGGTCCTGGTTTTCACTTTAAAACTCCATTTATCGAAGAAGTTTACTATTTTGATACAAGAATACAAAAATGGGATGGCTCTCCAAACCAAATTACTACAAAAGAAAAAAGATTTATATGGGTTGATTGCACAGGTAGATGGAAAATAAGCGATCCTCTTCTTTTCTATAAGAGTGTAGGTACAATTCAAAGTGCTCAAACAAAACTGGATGATATTATTGATTCTGTAGTTAGAGACTGTATCTCTGCAAATTACCTTGTAGATTTAGTCAGAAGCGATAATTACAAGAAAGATTCTAATAGTGATTCTAACGAAGAAGCTAATTTAGTTGGTCCTCGTAAAAACAGAGAAGAAATATTAAATGAAATGCTTGAAACAGCTAAACCAAGTATTAGCAAATACGGTATTGAACTAATTGATATAAAAATAAAAAGAATTAATTATACAAATGAAGTCTTACAGAAAATATATGAACGTATGATTTCAGAACGAAATAAAGTTGCAGCCCAATACATTGCAGAAGGAGAAGGTCAGAAAGCTGAAATTCTTGGTAAGATGGAAAAAGAATTAAGAATGATTAATTCTGAAGCGAAAATGAAATCTGCCGAAATAATTGGTAAAGCAGATGCAGAAGCTGCTCGTATTTATGCAGAAGCTTACAATAGAGATCCTGAATTTTATGCTTTTTATAGATCTTTGGAAACATTAGAAAAAATAGCAGGGAATAGAAACTCTAAACTAGTGATTTCTACAGATTCTGATCTATACAAGTATTTGAAAAAGGCAAAGCAGAATAACTATGATGTAAAATAATTTTATAGCACAGCCTCTCGTAATACCGAAAAGGTGACGTAGTTCGTAGTAAAGCTACTTTAGTACATAAGTATTGGTTTATGTAATTTAAACAATAAAAACAACAAAAAACAAAGACAATAAAAACGAAAAAAGGCTCTAGATAACTAGAGCCTTTTTCTATCTTATATCTTAATCAAAATACAGAATCAAACAGCTTGGTCATTATTCCTTGGCGGTTAGCTCTTGAAACACTGCCTTTACCATCAAACTTGATTTGAGCATCTGCAAGAAGTTTTGAATCAATGCTATTGTTTGCACTGATGTCTTTAGGTCTTGCAACGCCTCTTACTCTCATTATCTGAGTTTCTTTATTTACCGCTATGGCACGGCTACCTTCTATTAAAAGATTGCCATTTGGAAGTATTTCTAATACTGTAGCAGTTATTGTTCCTTCCAAACTACCGCTTCTAGTTGTTGTTCCCTGACCGTCAAATTCGTTTTTAATTTTTTGCTGACCAGTTATTTTTTTCATTATTCTTTTGAATATAGGAATTTGTGGGTTAGCAGAAGCTTCTGTTGTTGATTCTTTTTCTGTAGAAGTTGTTGCTTTAGACTGTGCACTAGTTGATTCAGAAATCTGTATAGTAATAATGTCGCCAGGCTGATAGTTTCTTGCTGCACCTTGTGAAGAATAAAGGTCGTTGCCGTTTAGCCATAATGAAGCTGCGCAACAAGTTGAGTTATTCGCACAAATAGATAACAATACGATTAATATTACTATATAAGAATAAGATTTATTTCTGAGCATATTCAACTACACCTTTTTCTGTGATTACACCATTAATTCTGCGTTTGTTTTTAAGATTAATCAGTTCGATTTCATCACCGCTATTACCGCCTTGAACAGCTTTAGCTGGAATGCTCAATGAAAGAGCTCCGCTTATAACTCTGTATTCGACTTTTTCACCAGGCTTTATAAGCCAGTTTTCAGTCATAATGTCTTTCTTTGAAGTTGTAGCCATCATGGTTAGAGCCTGTGGAGTTCTAATGCCTTCGATTTTAGTGGATTTACGAGGTTTTGCTATTTTCTTATCTGATTTAGATAAATCAGAATTTCTAATAATAGTTCCAGCAGATTTAAATCTGTCTAATGATTTTCCAATAACATCTTTATAAGCAACTGCTGTATTGTTTTTTTCGTTCTTTATAACAACAGAAACAGGTCTAACCATATCTTCTGTAATTATTTCACCTGGTTTTAAAAGCTGACAAAGCTCTGCTGCTTCAATTGTTTTACTAACATTAACTTGAATAAGCTGTTTAAAAGGGCCACCTTCTGTTTCAGCTTCTAAAGCGAATAATCTCATTCCTAACTCATTGGTAGAATTTGATTGAATATCCCAACTAATTACATTTCCAGGTAGTATTATCATAGAAGAAAGTCTTGAAAAGTCAAAACTAAGCTTGTCATCGCAATTTTCCATACAGTATTCTTCTATTTTTGCTTTAACTAAATCGCTGTTTAAAACAGAGCCTAAACGCTTAATAGTAACGCTTTCTGGAATTTCTACACAATTAGCTAAATCTCCAAGTTTATAAGCTATTGTTTCTTTATCTAAAATAATTTCTCCTAATGGATTAGGAATATTGCCTAATTGAATATTTGCTAACTCTTTAGCTAAATTTTCATCAGATTTTTTTATTAAAGAATCGGCATTTACAGTGCAACCAGCAACAACAGCACTTTTCTTAAAAGTAGCAAAGCTGGTTGTATTGCTTGTAGCCTTAGCATAAGAAGAAGTAGTTAAAGATAACCCAATTAGCAAACTTATTATTAAGCTTTTTGATAAATCAGAACGTAAAATCATTTTAACTTAATTATCTCCTGAGATTGTTTGCTATCTGAAGCATGGTGTCTGATGTTTGAATAGTCTTAGAATTTGCTTCATAAGCACGTTGAGCAACAATCATATTAACCATTTCTTCAACAACTTTAACGTTAGACATTTCTATAAAGCCCTGAGCTATTTCACCAAATTCTTCTTGACCAGGTATACCAACAACGGGGTCACCTGAACTTGCTGTGGGAACGAATAAGTTTTTACCCAAAGCTCTTAAACCTGATGGGTTAATAAAGTCTGCTAATTCAATTTGACCAATGACTTCGAGATCTGTTTGGTTAGGCATCTTTGCTGCAATAATACCATTGGCAGTAATATTGATACCTAGTGCATCTTGTGGAATAGTTACTTCTGGAAGAATTGTATAACCATTAGAGTTTACAATAATACCATCTTCTGATATTTTCCATGAACCATCTCTTGTATAAGCAATATCACCACTAGGCAACTGAACTTGGAAGAATCCTTCCCCTTCAATTGCTACGTCTAGTGATTCGTCAGTTTGTTGATATTCACCTTGAGAGAAAAGTCTATGAGTAGCAACTGGTTTAACACCATGACCTAACTGAACGCCTACAGGGTATTTTATATCAGCGGTTATAGGAGCACCTGATTCAACGATTGTCTGATACATTAAGTCTTCAAAGTCAACACGTTGTTTCTTGAAGCCTGTAGTTGAAACATTTGACAAGTTGTTAGAAACAACAGCAATATTAGTTTCTTGACCTTTCATGCCAGTGGATGCTGACCACAATGATCTCATCATAGGACTTATTCCTCCGTTTTTCTATTTATCAGCGCTTAGTAGCACCGACGTTGTTTACGCATTTGTCTAATAGGTTATCGTGTGATTGAATAACCTTGGAATTTGCTTCATAAGCACGAGAAATTTCAATCATCTTTACCATTTCTTCGACTACGCTAAAATTAGGTTTTTCTAAGTAGCCTGGTAGGAAGTTGGTTTCTGCTCTTGTTACATCGCCGAAAGCTCTTACAAACTTATTAGCACCTTCTTTTCTGAATGCTCTTCTTTCAGAAGCTGTTCCTGTTACGACTCTGAATTGAGCTTCATTGTCTAACAAAACACGTCCTTCTTCATCAATAGTGCATTTAACACCTAATCCAACTTGAATACGTTGAAAATTAGCATTAACTGTGCCATCATCGCTGATTATGACGCCAGAATTCTGTGCTTCAGAACCTATTTGTTCACCGAGTATGTAATATCCGTTATGGTCTCTTAAAAAGCCTTCGTCATCTAGTGTCCAAGAACCATCTCTAGAAAATCTAATTCCGTTTCTTCCTTCAACAATGAAAAAAGCTTTTTCGTTATCTAGGCTAACATCAAGCTCGTTGCCTGTGTAACTCATGCTTCCTGCTTCCCATCTAGTATAGGTTTCATCAACTATTGAACCTGTACCAATTTTACCGATTCGAGGGTAACGGTAAATAGGTCTAGGTGGATAAAGCTGACCATCATTAACACGGCGAATTCTCATTGCTGGAAGTTCTTTGAAAACCATACCGTCTTGTTTAAAACCAGTTGTATCGACATTTGCTAAGTTGTTTGCAACTTGGTCTTGTCGCATAGTTTCAACCAGCATACCTGCTGCAGAGGTGTATATACCACGTATCATTTTTTGCCTCCAGCGTTTTCACTATCACAATTAGATTCTTTGTCGCAATTACCTATCTTTTCAATTATTTCTTTGCCAATGGGATTGTTACCAAAAGCAAGATAATGAGCCAAATGAGCGTGCAAACATTTTACGCCACAAACATTATGACTGCCTGCTATGCTTGTGTTTTTCAAAATATCATAAATATGCTGGGGAAGAGGTTTAGCAAACTTTTCTTCTGCTAATCGCAAACGATAATCTGCTATTTCCTTCTGCCCTATTAAATATTCATTTCTAAAATTTTCATCATTTATTAGTTTTTGGGAAAAATATTTAACGAAGCCTTGTTGCTCTAGGTCTGCAACCAAAGCTTTTAATCTTGGGCAAACTAACCATATAAAAGATGGAAAAGGCTTCCAAAGATTGTCTTCAAAAAATATTGGGTCAGCTACAAGTGTCTGGGGATTGCCATTGCCACATCTAGTCTTAATTATAAAAGGGCTTCTTGGTTCACGACCTAAGAGGGCAACCGCTTTTTGATAATCTTTTTCTTCTATAGATTTATCTGCCATCTGATTTATTCCCTAACTAATTTATTTCTTAGAAAATAAATCGGCAATTTGCGATTCATACTTTAGCTTTTTTTTACTTTTTTTATTTTAAAAAACAAAGAAGAAAATTTACTCTAGTTAGCGTAGCGTATTAATAAAGCAAAGCTATGCTTGGCGTAATTATATAGGTTGTTTTTTGTTGTAGTTATTGTTGTAATCAATGTTCGAGTCAAATCGTCATTGCGAAACCAAAAGTTACACGTCATTGCGAGAGGCTGTCTAAAAACTAGCTTTTTACTTTAAAATTATTTTTGTCTAATTATTTTAAAATCCCCCTTAATCCCCCTTTACGAAAGTGGGCGAGGACATTACTCCATACATTGAATTTTTAATAAATTCTTAGTTTTTAAACAGCCTCCTTTCAGAGGCTCGCAATTGTAGAAGTTAATCAATTACAGAGCGAAGAAGCAAAAGAAGAGTTTATAAAACAATATTCGGCTATTTTAAGAGCTAAAAATGTTTTGAACTCATTCGATAGTTTTGAAGGTAAATAAGTAGAATAAAAAAGCCTAAAAAGGAACTTTTTAGGCTTTTTTAGTTTTCAACTTTCCGTTTTCAATTTTCAGACTATTTTATCACGGCCAAATTTTATCCATCATTCTTGGAAATGGGATAGTTTCTCTAACGTGAGTTAGACCGCATAACCAAGATACTGTTCGTTCAATTCCAAGACCAAAACCAGAATGTGGAACAGAACCATAGCGACGAATATCAAGATACCATTTGAATGGTTCAAGGTTCATGCCAGCTTTCTTAATCTTTGCTTCAAGAACGTCTATATCAGCTTCACGTTCGCTAGCTCCGATTATTTCACCGTAACCTTCTGGAGCAATCATATCGAAGCAGAGAACTCTGCCTTTGTGTTCGGGGTCTTCTTTCATATAGAAAGCTTTGACTTCGCTTGGATAACGATGAATCATAACTGGTTTGTCATGATTAATACCTATAACAGTTTCGTCAGCAGCACCTAAGTCATCACCAACTCCACCTTTTAGAATATCTTCAGAAAGTTTGCGTTTTTCTTCATCATCAGAAGCTGCATATTCTTTCTTTTTCTGGGCAAGAAATTCACAGGCTTCATCATAAGACATTCTGTAGAAAGGAGCTTTAATTTTTCTGAGTTTTTCTACGTCACGTTCTAGGGTTTTAAGTTCTTCTTCGCAGTTATTTACAACGTGTTGGACAACGCTTTCTACAAACTGTTCAGCGAGTTCCATATCTTCAGCAAGTTCCATATAAGCAACTTCTGGTTCAACCATCCAAAATTCAGTTAAATGACGGCGAGTTTTGCTCTTTTCTGCTCTGAAAGTTGG
>CAJOQX010000328.1 GCA_905236865.1 Candidatus Rifleibacteriota bacterium | reverse complement strand
TATGAAAAGTACATTTGCAAATAAACTTACAATAATTCTGTTAACTGCTTTGTTACTGTCTTCTACACTTTATGCGAAGAATAAAAAGAAAGAATCCACAGAAGAACAGCCAAAGTCTCGTAACTTTATCGCTTTTGATGATGCTGTTTACAACACTTCTCCAGACAAGCGAATAGGTGCTAAGATTCTAGTAGACACAAATATAGTCGGTCCGTCTATTGCGGCAATGACTCATTTGACTTATCTTCCAGGAGCTCATGTCCCAAGCCATAGACATGTTTATGTTACAGAAATAATATATGTCCTTGAAGGTAATCTTACTGTTAGAATCGATAATGAAACAAAAGTTCTAGGGAAAGACAGTACCGCTTTTGTGCCACCTAAAGCATTTCATGAACTGATGAATGATTCTTTAGATGTAGTTAAATTTTTGCAATATTATTCTCCATCTGGTGCCGAAGAAGAATATCGAAATTGGGAAAATCCTAAAACTGCTGAAACTAAAGCTCAAGCTCAAGCAATAGAAAAGCAAAACGAACTAAAGAACAAGGGTCCTCAAGAAATACAAGGGCCAGCTCCTTTAGCTGTTCCAGGAAGTCCGACTAACGTCAAACTTGGTGATGTAAAGATAGACCCAGATAATTCAGGAAAAGAAAATACAAGTAACAAAAAAGAGCTTCTCCTTAATTTAAAACCGACTGAAAAAAAAGAATAAATGGTGATTAAATGGCAGAAAATTATACAAAATCATATTATAGTGAAGGTTTATTAGAAGAAGCCATTCAAGAAAACCAAAAAAAACTTGAATCAGATCCTTCTAATCATTTACTTAGGTGCAGTTTGGCTAATTCTTTCCTCAGAATAGGGAAAATAGATGAAGCAATAAAAGAATATCGCAAATGTATTGAAACATCTCCTAGTAGCGAATACTGGAATAATTTAGGTAAGGCATTGCTCAACGCAGGCAAGTATGATGAGTCTATAGATGCTTTTAAACAAGTTCTTGAAAAAAACAATTGGCCAGACGCTCATTTTCATTTGGCTTTATCACTAAGAAGTTTAGGGAAACACGAAGAAGCTTTAAAAGAATTAGATAAAGCTCTCCAAAGAAATCCAAAATATAGAGAAGCTATTAATGAAAAAGCTAAAATTCTTGAAGCATTAAATAGAAAAGATGAAGCATTAATTGAATATAAAAAAGTTATTGCTTTATTTTTTGCAGAATATCAGGCAAGAGAAACAGAAGATTACTGTTATGAAACAGCAGTATTATTAGACAACAACGATTTGGTCGATGAATTAATCAGACAATTACGTCAGTATATCCAAAAATATCCTGGTTTTGCTGATGGATATTATAAACTAGGACAGGCATTAGAAGCAAAAGGGTTAAAAAATGAAGCAATGATGGCTTTTAGACGTGCTTTAGAAATTAATCCTAGTTACGAAATAGCAAGAAAAAGCTTTTGGAAAAGATAAGGTATAATTAATGGTTTCACAAGCAGGGAAGCCTCAACGCAAAAGGCTTGGAGATATTTTAGTTGAAGCAGGAGTTATTTCTGCTCAACAATTACAAGAAGCCCTTTCTAAACAAAAAATATTAGGTAAACGTTTAGGCAAAGTTTTAGTAGATGCTGGCATGACGACAGAAGACAGTATTGCCACTACCCTTGCCTCGCAGATGAATATTCCCTATTTAAACCTAAACGAAATATCTATCCCGCCAGAAGTTTTAACAGCTATACCAGAAGGTATAGTAAGAAGCCACAATCTGTTACCTGTTAAACTAGAAGGTAATAAATTACAGATTACTATGGTAGACCCACTAGATGTGTTTATCATAGATGAAATAACATTTCAGACAGGTTATGAATTAAATGTTGGAATTAGTCCAGAATCACAGATTGAAGCTGCGATAAAACACTATTATGGGAATAGTGAAAGTTTGCAAAATGCAGTAGACAATCTAGCTGCTGAAAGAAAATCAGAAGTCACCTTAGATGAAAGCTTTTTTACTACTTTTGACCTCAACGAAGACGAACAAAAAGTTCCGATTATTAATTTAGTCAATACTATTATACAGCAGGCAATAAACGATAAAGCTAGCGATATTCATATTGAACCAGACGAAGAAGTTGTCAGAGTTCGATACAGAATTGATGGTATTTTGAATGAACTTATGAAAGCTCCGAAAACCATTCAGAGCGAACTTATTTCTCGCTTAAAAATCATGGCCCAAATGGATATTTCCGAAAAAAGACTTCCACAAGATGGGCGTATAAAAGTTAAAGTACAGAACAAAAGCATAGATTTACGTGTTTCTTCACTTCCAACAGTATTCGGAGAAAAAATAGTTATACGTATACTAGATAAGAGCAGATTATCACTAACACTTGATCAAGTAGGCTTCGATGAAGACTTATTAAAACTTTTCAAAACCCTATCTTCTGCTCCGAATGGTATTGTTTTAATGACTGGTCCAACAGGTTCAGGAAAAACTTCAACGCTATATGCCGCAATTAATTTTGTAAAAAGTCCTGAAATAAATATTACTACAGTAGAAGATCCTGTAGAATATTTAATACCTAGTATAAATCAAGTTCAAGTTCGTTCAGAAATAGGTCTAACTTTTGCAAGAACTTTACGTTCTATTTTGCGTCAAGACCCTAATGTTATTCTAATCGGTGAAATTCGTGACTTTGAAACGGCTCAAATAGCAATAGAATCTGCTCTAACAGGGCATTTAGTATTCTCGACATTACATACAAACGATGCTGCTTCTGCCGTTACTAGGTTAATTGAAATGGGAGTAGAACCATATTTAGTTGCTTCTGCCGTTATTGGAGTCGGTGGTCAAAGACTTGTCAGAAGAATTTGTCCTTCTTGCCGTATTTCTTATAAAATAACAGACCAAGAAGATTTAGATGTTTTAAAAGAAAATGGCTTTGAAAATACAGAACTATACAGAGGCAAAGGTTGCTTGACTTGTCGTAGAACAGGCTATACTGGGCGAACCGCTATACATGAAATAATGACTATAAATGACGAAATACATGGTTTAATTCTTGATTCCGCTTCCGCAAGAGATATTCGACAAGCTGCCGTTAAATCAGGAATGAGAACTATGCGTGTAGATGGGCTTCAAAAAGCGGTTAAAGGTATTACAACAATAAAAGAAGTACTACGCTTAACAAGAGGCGAAGAAATACGAAGGGTTAGTGCGTAGGAGTATATTCGCATCATGAGATATAAATATAAAGCTCTTGATATTTGTGGTAATGAAATCACAGGCGAACTGGATGCTGAGAAGATAGATGATGTCGGGAATTGGTTAACCGATAGAAATTATATTGTTCTTAATATTAGTGTTGCACCAATTCAAAGTATAGTTGTAAAAACAAAAAAATATTTAAGAATTCCATCAAAACAAATGAATTTCTTTTTAATCCAGCTTTCAAATTTAATAAAAGCAGGTTGTCCTTTATTGATGAGTATAAGTGCTCTTTTAAAACAAGTTTCACATCCTGCTTTAATAACTTTGTTAAAAGAAATCAAAGAAAATATTGAATCTGGAAAATCTTTTTCCGAAGCCCTAAAAACTCATAAAGAAGTTTTTCCACCACTATTTATAACAATGGTTGAAGTTGGGGAAGTTGGAGGTTTGCTAGGAGAGGTATTAGAAAGATATTCATATATTTATGATACCACTTATAAACTTCGAAAAAAAATTTTACAAGCAATGATTTACCCTTCTTTTCTATTAATAGGGTCTTTAATTGTTGTAACTTTCTTGCTGACAAAAGTTTTTCCTGTTTTCATAGAAGGAACTCAGAGAACAGGCAATCAATTACCTGGACTTACAATGTTTGTTATGCAAATATCTAATTTACTCTCTCACCATTATTTATTCATTTTGATTACAATAGTAATAGTATGTTTTGCATTTCAGTTAATAATGAAAAATCCAAAAGGAAAACGTGTTGTTACTGAATTTATAACAAATATGCCAATAGTTGGCAATGTATTACAACAAACTCAAATATCTCTTTTTGCTAGAACCCTTGGCACTCTATATAGGTGTGGAGTTCCTATATTAACTTCACTACAAGCAGTAGAAAATGCTTTAAGCAATGTACTTTATAAAGAAGCTGTTGTAGAAATAAAAGAATCAGTAAGTAGAGGTGAATCATTAGCACAATCTATAGGAAAACATAGAAGTCTTTTTCCTGAAAGTATAATATTGATGGCTGATGTAGGAGAAAGAAGCGGAAATGTAGGTGAAATGCTTGAAAAAGCAGGAAATATTTATGAAAGAGATATGGAAATGGCTCTTGAAACTGCCGTAGCTTTGATACAGCCTACTTTGGTTGTGTTTTTAGCAATCTTTATAGTAATCATTGCTTTATCAATGTACTTACCATTATTTGACATTGTTAAAGTTGTAGGATAAAGTGTTATTATAATATTTTAAATATTGCTTAAAATTGTGGAGGCGATATGCGAAAAGGTTTTTCTCTTGTTGAACTTCTAATCGTTGTTCTCGTTATAGGTATACTTGTATCTATAGCTATACCTCGTTACCAGAGCATAGCATCTATTGCTCGTGCAAAGTCTTGTCTTTCTAATCAAAAAGGAATTGAAAGCTTGATTTCTCTTTGGGAAGCAAAAAACTTTGAGCTTGATACAGGTAAAAATCGTTGGACTTGGATAGACCGTTCAGGTAATATGCGATGGAAATATTCTAATGCTCTTCTTCAATTAAATGATACAGCAAAAGATATTAAATTGTTTATCTGTCCAGAAGCCGCAAATAGATGGGGTTACACATGGAATGGCTCTAGCTATAGATTCTACAATACAGACAATACTTCCCTATGGATAATTGGTTCTGATGGTAAGATGGGCGGTCGTGGAGTTGTTTGTGGTATCCGACTTGGAACAAGATGGATTGGTATGAATGGACAGATGGGAGCAGACGGTTCTAAAGACAGTGCTCACCATTATTGGTAAAAAACTATGCTGATGTGCTGCGAAAAAAGCAGCTTATCAAAGCTTGATTTTTTTTGTTATCACCGTCTCCACAGACATTATAAAAAAAGTGATGAAAATATAAAGAAATCAGGCTTTACGATTATAGAGGTTCTGATAGTTGTTCTTATCATAGGAATACTATCTAGTGCAGCTATAGGTAGTTATTCGGGTGCTGTTCAAGACACACGAATAAGGTCATCAGCTGATAGGTTACAGATTTTTTTTCAAAGCTGTAAGGAGAGAGCTAGACTTCGTAACTTAGAAGTCAAAATTATTTATGATGATAAGCAGAAATGTTTTGTGAATCTTGACTCCACAAATTCTTTTCTCAAGATTCCTGAACTATACAAAAGTAGTATTCCGAAACTTATCGAAATAAGTAAAGATGGCAATTTTAAAATAATGGGAAAAGAAACAAAAATTTTAGACTTGTCATTGGAAATGCCTAATGGGAATTTAGCAACTATTTCAATAAATCTATGAAGTTAAATGAGCAAATAAGAAAGACAAAACAAGGGTTTAGCCTTATGGAGATACTTTTATCTTTATTTGTCTTATCTGGTTCACTGACAGCCATTTTTTCAGGATTTGAAATATCAGCAAAATTAAACAGCTATGCTGTTTTTGAAGCAGAAGCAGCCTTTTTGGCTGAAAGAGAAATAGAATTAGCCAAATCTGAATTACTAAAAGGCAATTTAAAGGCAACTAAGCCACAAAAACTAAAAAGCAGATTTAGACTTAAACCTGGTTGGAAGTTAGTGACTTTATTAACATTGCCAGACCAAGACGATACAGTCAGATTGCAAGTCAGAATAAAACACAACGATAGAATATTTCAATTAGAATCATTTTTATTTTTACCTCAAGGAGCGAATAACAATGGATAAAAAAGCATTTTCGCTTCTTGAAGTCACTGTTTCTATTTTTGTTATGGGTTTAACAGTTGTCGCTCTACTTAATCTGTTAAGTTGGAGCAACACAAAATATAGTATCAGTGCAACTTCTTGGAAAGAAAGAACTTGCATGACAGAAGCAAGAATCTGGTTAAGAAAACAAATATTGCAAAACGGTATAACAAATATAAACTTAGATAATTTGAAAAAAAATATTAATTGTCCTTTAGGATTTGGTTATAATGAATTAAAAATAACAAAACAAGATAACGACACCTTTTTTGTAAGAATAGGTGTATACGAAGATAAAAACCACAACGGAATTGCAGATAACAATGAAACAAAAGCTCGCCTTTTCTGTTTCAGAAAGAGGTCTGCATGAAACGTAGAGGTTTTAGCATTTATTTAACTTTCTTAGTAACAACAGTGGTATTCCTTTTGGTATCAGGTAGTCAGGAAATAAGCGTTCTTACTCTTGATATTAGTCGCTCTGACGCTATTGACGTTATAGCTTTTCACGCTGCTGACGGAGGACTAGAAAGAGGTTTGGCTAAAATTCGCAAGGATTTTAACCCTTTTTCTTGTTCATACATATCAGAATTAAAACCCAATCGGACTTTGAAAGTTACTATAAATGCTACTAAAAATGGAAATATTATAAATCTTCATTCTGAAGCAATTTTAATGGAAGGGAACAAAAAAGTTTCTCATAGAACCGTTTCAAGACTGGGCATAATCAATTCTGTCGGTAGAAATGGCTGTGGGACTTTCGTGGAGGCAATATGAAAAAGCTAACATCTGGTCTTTATGCAACAATAGATATAGGAACAAAATCTGTAAAAGCAATATTAATTGAAGTAGACAACAAAGGCAAAAGATTGAAAAAAATCCAGAGCATAGATTTGCCATCTAAAGATTCTATATCTAATGAAGAAGAATACAATAAACAAATAACAGAAGCCATAGCAAAGTTAGCAAAAGATTTAAATCTGTCAAAATGCCAAAAGATAGTTTCCCTTTTTTACAATCGTGATTTACAAGTTAAATTACTTGATTTGCCTAACTCTGTAAGAGCAGAACAACTAAACCAAATGCTTTCATGGGAAGCCAAAAAACTCTTGTCATCTCATTATAAAGAAGAAGAATTCACTTATTCATACTGTATAACAAAAGAAAATCCAATTTCTCTAGTTTTAGCTGTTACACCATTATCCCTATTAAATGCTCATCTTAAACTATTTGAAAACACAGGAATAAAACCAGATTCTGTTTATACTGATGTATTTGCTTCTTTAGCACTACAATCAATAGTTGATATTGCAGGGTTGCCTGCTCTTTCAATAGTTGATTTCGGTTATTCAGGAACTCATCTAAATATTTACTCTGCAGGAAAACTAAGATTTTATAGATATATTCCTACAGGAACCTCGGAAATGAGCAATCCGCCAAGCGAAAACGAATTAGAAATGTATTCACAAAAAATACGTTTCAGTTTTGATTATTTTAGGGCAGTAAGCAAGCTGAGTCAAGTAGATGCCCTATTCTTTATGGGTGGTGGAAGTATTATTCCAGATGTAATGAAATATGAACAAACTTATTTTGCTCCGACAAAGATTAATACAATAGACATTTCATCTGCATTAGATATCAGCCCAGTTATGACAGAAAACCTTAATAACGGAACAAATAACGATAACAATTCAATGCTACTTCCTTATGTTCCTGCGATAGGTAGTTGTTTAGCTTATTTTCGTGATGATTCTGAAACAATGGATTTGCTTACATTAATAAAAGTTCAAGCAAAAGAAAAGAAAATGGCAAAACTAGCCAATTTAGTACCGATTGTTTTAGGAATTATAGCTTTTGTTGTCGCTTCAAGCATATTATATTATTTATATATTGATACAAATCAAAAACTAGCTAATGCCAATTTAGAGCTTAGCAATACTTCCAAAGAATTAAATGAGTATAGTGAGAAACTAAAAGCCAAAAAAGCTACAGAACAGACAAATAAGATAAGACTCACACATGATTCTTTTGAACTTATTAAACCCGTTATCGCAAATAAAAACGCTTTAAAAAATCTACTATTAGCAATAAAGAAAGCAAAAACTAAAAACATTCAAATAGCAGAAATACTTATAAGAAATCAACAAGAAGCTGATCTTATAACTTTAAAAACAAAAGAAGAATTAGAAGCTGAAAATATCTTACAAAATCTTGATCTTAGCGATGATTCAACTAGAAAAAATTCAAATTTTGAAAAATCAAACAGAAAAGCTTCTATCGATGTTTATAATATTTTTTCAGAATCTGATAATCTGTCTAAACCAGAAAAGAAAAAGATTTCTTCCTTAAGGAATAAAAATTTGAATTATGAAAGCAAACTTTCTTCAACAATAAACGAACAACAAATAAAAGAGGATTTTGACGGAAAGATAGCAATAATTCACGGTTTTGCAAAAAATGCCATAGAAGTTAGTGCTTTTTCAGATTCCCTAACAACAAATCCCAAAGATGAAAACGAAAATACTTTGCGAAGTGCTTTGATAAAGTATATAGGAATAAAACTTATAGAATCTGATAATGATAGAGTCGAATTTCTTTTGAAAGGAGAACTGAAATGAACAAAATAATAACAAATACAATCTTTGTGTTCATTGCAGTAATTATTTTTGTAGTATTAGGAAACATGGTTTTCTTGCTAAATATTCAGCAACAACTAAACAAAGCAGAATCAGACCTATTAGCAAAAAGACAGGAAATAGAAGTAATTAAAAATTCACTAGAAAATACTGCAACCGCTAGTCAGAAGATAAGTGATAATGTGGTGTTAAGTGAAGGACAAGAAGGGCAACTGATGGGAATATTCATTAATGAATACCTTCAAAAACATTTTAAGGTGAAAAACTATGACTTATATAGTTCATACATCTATAAGCCCGAAAACCCCAATAATGAAATATCAGCTTCTAATATGTCTAATTCTAGTTTAACACTAGAAACAGAAAAAATACCTCAGTTAGACGAAAATGGAATGCCTGTAAATGCATATCAAGATTCTAGCAATGATGAATGGAGTGGTTTAAAAGTTCTTCCTATAAAAATAGCATTCGTTGCAACTTCAGAACAATTCTGCACTATACTTGATTATTTCCAGCAGTTACCAGTCAATACTATTAGACTTGCTGATCTAATTATGAATGATGATGTCATAAGTGGAACTCTAGTGTTTGCATTCCCACTTAACGATTATAATTAATTATATAAATGGGTATTGGAGAAAAATATGAATACAGGAAATGAAACTTGGAAATGGGGCGTTGTTGTTTTACTTCTAGGCGTTTTTCTAATTACCGCAAATCAAGCCTATCAACATATAGCAAAACAAGAAGTCTATGAAGCACCTGACGATTACTTAAAAGGCGATTCTTGGGATTTAGAGCATCAAAGCGGACCAGGAGCAGGACAACCTACCGAACTGCCTCAAAATAACAATAATTCTATTTCTGCACCAAAAATACAAAACAATCAAAGGCTTATGAATATTAAGCAAATTGATTTTGGTGATAAATCTAATTGGTCTGATTCAGAAGAAAAAAATACAAAACAACAAAAAGAATCATCTTTACCCAAATCTGATTCTAATACACTTTCTTCAAATACAAATTAAATCATATTTTTTAGTATGAATAGATATGCCTGTTTGGTTTTTGTTTCTTCAATCATATTAGCAACATCTCAATTAGCTAATTCTACAGAAATTCCCTCTAGAGCTTTGCGAGATGCTGAAAGGCTTTACCAAAAAGGCAATTATGCCGAAGCATCTGACAAAGCGCTGGAATACCAGAAATTATACCCAAACAACATTCAAGCTCTTCTAATATTGGGTATGAGTGATTTTTATTTAAACAACTATAAAAATTCCAAAGAATGGTTTACTAGAGTAAAAAAACAATCTCCCCAACACCCTATTGCAACAAAATATCTTACATTATTAAAAGAACTTGAATATAGAAGTGGTCCTTTTACTATTGAGCGTGATGAACAAAATTTTGATGACCCACAGGTTGAAGCAGAATACTTTAAAAGGGGCTACTTTGGTCCTTCTTTTCCTGTAGCCTCGATAAAAGGAGAAACTGGAGCTTCAACTCAATTGCTAGATCCTGTTCTAATACAAACTCCGATTCCATCTTCTTCTATGCGACTTACATCAGAAGTTGCAAATTCAATACCTTATCCAAACACTAATAGCCTCTTTTTGTCTGAAAATTATATGGAAAAAATGGCAAGAGAAGCTTTAGAAGCAGGGGAATATCAGAAATCTTATCTGTTCTATGCTCAACTTCTAGCTCACGAACCTAATAATATTGATTATTTAATATCAAAAGCAGAATCAGCCTTTTATATGAAACATTATGCAAAAGTGTTAGAAATGCTTCTTCCTATCTCTTCTAAAAATATTTTAGATAATCTTCCAGAATTACAAAGGGATAAAGTAAAAATCATGTTGGACGAATCAGCAATGAAACGGTTCGTGCCTGGTAAACATAATCAAGAGTATTAACGAAAAAGTATTTCTTCATTCTTTGGAATAAAATTATCAACAATAATTACCCCATCTTCGCCTTTTTCATTTATAAAACGACAACAGCCACTATCTTTATATAATCTGATTAGTCTAGAACGAGGAATACCTTCAACATTTGCTCTATGAATATAATCTCTTTCTTCAATTTCATACTTTACTGCTGCAACCCCAGATAAATAAGAATAATACAAAGGAATAGAGTTTATTAACTTCTGTCTATTTAAAATTATATCTGATTCTTTTTTGTAGTCGTTAGCAATAAAATCTTTTATTGACAAAGCCTTACTAGGTTTTATACTTTCAAGATAATAAAACAATACAATAGTCAAAAAAGTTACAGAAAAAGCCATTATTATTAATAATAACAGAGAAAACCCTTTTTTAGATTGTTTATTTTTTTCTGTCATTTTCTTTGTTTTCCATCCTTACATCATCTTTATCAATGCTTCTTAAAGCAAAAGAAGTAAAGAAAATATTTTCTTTTTTATCTTTGGGATAAATTCTTAGTGTAAGAAGATTTGGCAATTCTTTAGAACTTGTAAAACTGATAGATTCTATATTTTCTAGCAATAAAGAAGCTTGATTCTGCTTATCATATCTTAATAAATTTGAATCTTTTAGCTCATACCGACAAAGAATATATGGTTTTTCAACTTTATAACTAGCGTTATCAATGTAGTTTCTTCTGGCAAAAAGCGTAACTGAAGAGAAAGAAGCAATATCAGCTTTAAAAGCCGATTTGGCATCCTCCCTCATCTGCTTAATTAAATTGCTGTATTTAACTATAATTTCGCTCTGATTATTCTTAACGCATAAATTATGAAAATAAAAAACAGAACTACAAATAACTATAAGAAAAATAGCAACACATACAATAAAAATAATACATTCTAGACTAGCCTCACCTTTTCTTACATAACTATTCAACATCAATAATAACCTCATCATTTTCAACAATAACTTTTCTTTTCGGATATATTTTTTGTATTTGTTGAATAAATCTATTTTTTTCTTCTTCTGACTTAAAAGCATTACGAATTATTATTCTTCCGTTTTTATCAACAATTGTTTCTGTTTCTGTTTCATTTTCAGGATTATATGAATTGTGAGATAAAATACGTTCTAAATAAATTTTTTTCTCTATCTTATCTTCTAAATAAGTTA
>CAJOQX010000327.1 GCA_905236865.1 Candidatus Rifleibacteriota bacterium | reverse complement strand
GAAAGCCCCAAAAAGTTCCAGGAAACTCTTGACGAAGGAATGATGCAAATCGAAAATAATCGATACATCAAAATCTTCGATGACGAAGACGCTTATGTAGTCAGAAAATTTGTCATAGCCTGCTACAAAAAGCGCTGTAAGGTAGCTGTTAAATAGCAAAGCTTTGCTTTGCGTGATAGGTGGTGGGTGGTAAGTGATAAGTAAGTTGTAAGTAAAGTCTCTAGTTGTTTTATCGCTAGAGATTAGAGATTAGAAATTAGAGAGAAATAGATTTAACAGCTTTGTTGAACCAGTTTTGAAAACGCCTTCTTACTTTTTTAGGAAGTAAAGAATTATAACATCCAAGACATTGCTGGATTCGCCATTTGCCGTTGCTATCCTTACAGACCTCTGCACAAACATCGGAACTAATAAATATATATGTTTTCCCTTGTTCAAGTGCTTTTCTATAAGTGAAAGCGCAATTTTTAAATGCTTTTCCAACTTGATATAATTCAAATGGCGATTTTACCTGTTTAAACTCTTCATTACCTTTTAAGGGACATTCAGGGAAATTTGGTTTTGCTTTTAATTCTTCTTCATTAGCACGATTTTTTTCTTCTGCTTCTTGAAAAACTCTATTCATCACAATAGAAGGAGATTCATTATCATTATGAATATGATGAGTTTTTATTTCGTCTGCTCTATCTATCCATCTCCAATGAAGCACTTTTCCTTCTGGTAGATAAGTTGTTCTTATTTTTTGCCATTCAGCCGAATCTTTCTTATTTTTCCACCATCTATATGTTTGCCAACTTCTATCTCTAATAGGAAAATTCATGTGAAATTCTGAGCATATTATTCTCAACAATGTTGTACTTTCATGTAAATATACTCTTCCTTTTAAAAGATGTTTAGTTGCTTCTGCTTTGGAACATTTCATTTTAGCGGCTAAATCTTTTACTATTCTTTCTGCCCCATCAATAAGAATCTCACCTTTTAAAAAACGATTACAATGAGCAAATTCTGGAGATAAATAGAGTTTACCATTACATAATTCTAACATTTTGCTTTTGCCCTTTATTCCAAAATCTCTTATCTCCTTTAAATAATCGCTTATATATTCTATATACTTAGAATAATGTGGATATTTCATATTCAGGTAGTTTATAAAAGCATTATTTGCATTTTTATATTCTATCAACACCTGTAAGTTACTAGCATTTACTAAGGGTGGAATAACAGAATCTATATTAGTTAAATTTACATGCCAACCTGTTTCTGTTAATTCAAGAGGAATAGCACTAAGTAAGGTTTGTATAATTACTTCTTTATTGTTAGAAACTTCAATAAATTTTCTAATCCATTTGCTGTTCAAATCACTTAATAATATTTCTTTAGCCTGTTCTTCTGTGGGTTTAGGAAAATCTGATATTTTTGGTTGCTTATCTATAACTTCAAGTATTTTTTCATAAGTTTCATTATTGTTCATTAGTTTTTGACACAAAGTCGCTTTATCTAGAACAGCTTTTTCACCTTTTCCTTCAGCCCAAGAAAAAAACTTTTCAGAAAAACCAGGAATTGAAAATATTCCTTTTTTGCCTCTTATAAGATCATAGTATTCCATGCTGTTTGAAGCGTTAATCATGTTAGCATTAAATAACATACCAATAACTTGCATTACACTATAAATCATAAAATACTCCTTAATATTATTTTTACTTAATCATTAGATATAATCATTTCCCAATTTAAGAACATAAAGTCTTCTGAAGCATAATTAAGAAATGTATCTACCCTTCCATCCATATAAGCTTCTTCTAAATCTTCAAAAAGTTTGTATATTGTTTCTTTCGAAAATGCATCAGATTTAGATAAACGACGTATCAAACTGTAAAGTAATTCGTATTCATTCATATTTTTCACTCCTTAATAAAAGCATGAGGCTGCAAGTAATACGTCATTGCGAAACCGTAAGAAATACGTCATTACGAGCATACGAAGTATGCGTGGTAACGTGGCAATCCATTTTTATTAGTAATTATTGTAATTGGTAGTTATTGTAGTTATTGTTCAGCTTAAGCTTAGTAAACTAACTAATATTAGAACCTTGAATTATATAGTCATTGCGAGTTTTTGAAGAAAACGAAGCAATCTGACTTACGATTTAACTATAAAAACAACAAAAACCAACTACAATAATTACTAAAAAATACAGACTATCATTAGCTAAAACAAATCCCTTATCTCTCATCTCTCATCTCTCATCTCTCATCTCTAAACTCTTAAATTGTCTCGCGTCTCACGATCAATATTAGAATCTACTAACTATCAAAAAGTTTACGTTTGCTCTGTTTATTTCTTTTGTATAAAGAGAAAAATGCATACACCATTTAGGGGAATATGCCAAAAAGACTTTTGTTTTCCGAAAAAACTGCGAGCAGAGCAGAAAAAGAGGCTTTCCCCTCTTTTTTTTGATTGGTTGTTCTCCGAAAAAACTGCGACCAGAAGCAGGAAAAGAGGTATTCCCCTCTTTTTTTGGATTTTGATTAGGTTGTCAAAGAGCCAATAAGCGTCAAACTTATTTTTTTAGAAAAAAAAGACAATAAATGAAGAAAAAAGAATTATTAAATAAACTTTTTACTTTATTTATTGTCTTAAATATTTTATCTAGCTTACTAACTCAAATAATAAAAGTGGCGGTCGTGGGATTCGAACCCACATAACTCATCAACTAAAGTCAAATAAAGAGGTGTTATTACGAACTTCTGCTCTACCAATTGAGCTAGACCGCCATAAATTTAGTTTTTTCTTATTTCATATTTTATTTAAGTTACTAATTATATTTTTATTCAAAAAATTTTATTACTTCGGCATCTAAATACTCTATTTTAAGAAACGTCATTACAATAATAATAGTTTAATTATAAATCATTATTACCCCCAAAATGTCATTTCAGAAATGACTTATTTTGTTTAAGACTCTAATTTAATTTTGTTCAAATTTAATTATATTAATATTTAAAAAATTATCATCAAAAAAAAGCTGCAATCTTTTTTAGGGATTAGGGTGAAGGGTATAGGGAGAAGGGAGAAGGGAGGAGGAAAATTGAGAATTGAGAATTGAGAATTGAGAATTGTGACTTTAGAGCAACAGAGCGAAGAGGGACAGTGGGGAGAGATTAGTCTTTTAAATCAAACAAATCATCAAGAGTAATCTTTATAATTGAATTATTTCTTATAGCTTTAAAACCAGACTTAGAAATAAAACCATATTTTATAGCATTAAGTCCAGTATTCTTCACTTGCTCAATTTCTTTATTTACAATCTTTGAAGAAATCGGTTCATTAGTAAACTTAGCTTCGTAAAATACATAGCCTTTTTGGCTCCAAGTTACTACATCAAACTCACCATTTGTTTTTTCTACAGGATTATCGTAGTAATACTTCCCTATTTTTTCAAAAGGTTCTTCTATTTTACCTTTTAAATTCTGTCTAATTAAGTATTCTCTGCAAAAAATGATTTAAGTTTTGCTAATTCAGTTTTTCTGCCAATAAATTTCAACTTGTTGTTCCTTGTTGTATTTTCTTACTTCGGCTTTAAATTATAGAACTTTGTTCTT
>CAJOQX010000326.1 GCA_905236865.1 Candidatus Rifleibacteriota bacterium | reverse complement strand
TTAACTGTAGTTTTGTAATATCTGACTTTATCCGCCAAAGATTTATAATTCATTGTCGAATAGTCTTTATTATGCAAGTCCTGTATAGATATTTAGTTTTTATGCAGATTCTTTGAGTGATTTTATAGGTCTGACAGTCAATTCTAATCCTAAAGGTTTTAACAGCTTGATGATAGTTTCTAATTGTGGATTTGTTCGGTTTTTTTCAAGTCTTGCTATAACTGGTTGTTTTACAGAACTTGCTTCACTTAATTCTTGTTGTGTAATTCCCTGTTTCTCTCTAGCGTCTATTATTTCGCAAATAAGTTTTACTTTTGCATCTATTATTTCTAGTTCTTCTGGACTTAAAAGTGTTTTTCTATATTCGCTCCATTCTGTATATTTTTTCATTGTTCTCTATTCTCCTTAAGAAATTTTTTCATTATTTTTTCTGCTTTATCCTTTTCTGATTCTGGGGTTTCTTGTGTTTTCTTAACAAAATGACTAAGCAAAACAAAGCTTTCACCATTCCAACAAAAGAAAAAGACTCTATCTCTTAAAGGTCTTAATTCCCAAATATCTCCTTTTATATGTTTTATATATGGGTAGCCAGCTTTAAAACCTTTAACACTTAATATATCCAAATATTCAATTATTTTCGTAAGTTTAATACGCGAATCCTTGTTAGTGTTTATTGTCTTGTTTAAAGAATCCATATATTCTTTTACTGGTGATTTGCCTTTATTGTCTTTATAGAATATGATTTTGTATTTTTTATTATCCATAATTAAATTATAACTAATAAGTTATAAATAATCAATATAGAATAGTAATAAACATCATCGTACAATAATAACTTGTAAAATTTCCAAACTGTCATTTTAGTTATTTTTGTTTTTGCTGAAAATAAGCCATACAATTTGTTGTTATCCGTCATTGCGAAACCGCAAGTTATCCGTCATTGCGAGAAAAACGAAGTTTTTCGTGGCAACGTGGCAATTAATTTTGTTTAGTATTGAAATGTCATTTAAATAATTATAAATCTTCGATTTCGGCCAAAAAATCAACAAACTTCAATAATATTCTCTTTTGTTTTATTGGAAGTGCCAATAGTTTTTTATCTTCTGCGCTAAGTTTCGGATTATGGGAAAAATCTCCAATCAATTCTCCAACAGTCATATTTAAAGAGTCTGCTAATGCTTCAAGATTTTTTAATGTTGGTGAAGATAAATCATTTAACCAATTAGATTAAAAAAGACTTAATTGTTTGGGGGTTTCATCTTTTATTAATAGCTTATCTTCTAAATCAAAGTTAAATACTAGAGCTTCAACCATACTGTGTCTGTTTTCTATTTTTCCTCCATTATGATAAAAATGATTCGATGTTACTATATTAAATTTTTTCCAAAATTTATCTATCATTTCATTTTTACGAAAATCATTGTGATGCCAAGTAGATAATATAAATTTTGCTTTTGTTTCATTCAATAATTTAAAAAGCAATTCTTCGTCTTCTAGTTTCCAACCATTATAATAATCCACATATCTACCTAAATAAGGTGGATCACAATAAATTATATCGCCTTCTTTTGCTTTTATTATTGTTTGACAAAAAGAATCATTATTAAATTCCCAATGTTTCTTTTGTATTATTTTTGAAACAGAATCTATTTGATTACATATTTTAGCAATATAAGCAGGAGAAAAACGATTACTTTTCTTACAAAAAGGAACATTCCATTCTCCCTTACTATTAAATCTCATCATACCATTAAAACCAGCTCTAGATAAAAATATGTAATCATAAGGATTATGTTCTTTATTAAATCTATTTCTTACATCTCTAAAATGTTTATAACCATCTTCATCAGCTTGTGATAATAGAATATTCTCTTCTTCAAGATATTTTCTCATCAAAAAAGGAGTTATAACTTTACTTTTTATTTCATTATAGAAATTGATTGTATGAGGGTTCGTATCGCCAACAATAAATTTACCAGTTAATGGCGAATTAAAGCCAACTACACCAGTTCCAAAAAATGGCTCAATCCAATTAGAATTAATGTCTACTCCTGATTTAAGGACTATGTCATTGATCCAACTAATTAATTTAGTCTTTATTCCTTGTGATTTTAAAGGTGGAATTATAATTTTCATATTATTTTAGTTTATCTAAAAATTTTTTATGTTTTCTTAAATAAGTTTTATATGACTCTAGATTATGATAACGTGGTGTTCCTATACCTTCTGTATTTGCAGCATCTTGCTTATTGAAATATCCCATCCAATAATCATCAAAAACATCTTCACCTAATTTTGAAAAAACACCTTCGCCTTTAACTAATTTATCTATATTTGTAATTCCTCCAATATTTCTAGTATTTCCACTCCCTGGCATATCTGAAGCTATTTTCCATTTTGGTTGAACGAAAAATATAAAATGTTCTATAACAGAATGTATTGCTTCTAATTCATTAAGGGAATAAACAGATTTTTCGTTTTTTTGCTATTATACTTTGTTTATACAACATTCCCAATACAAGATGAGAGCAATATGAATTATATGGGTAATCTGTATTTTTCTTGCTATTCCTGTCTCTAAAATATCCCCAATAAGACCCTAAAGTTAAACCATTAACAGTATTATTTTCATAATAGCTAGATTTAAAATCAACAGCGAATAAATTTCCCTTTCTATCTTTAAAAGTTAAATCTGGATAATAATTTTGTTTTGTTGGTAATTCCAGAGTTAAACTATTATCTTTAGCAAATTTTTCCAATTTTGGTATTAGTAATATTTCAATTATTTTTGATACTACTTTTGTATCATTAGTAATAGTGTAGATATTTTTATTTATATCTATAAAACCTTTAACAATCCAATCATTTTTATTTGTTTCTAAATAAGATTTATAGGTTTCTACTTCATTTAATAATAATTTGTAAAAAGTATCACTATTCATTTTGATATTTTCCATATAACATAGAATTTTCTTTTTATAACATATTTACTAAAAAAAAACTATTAGATACTGTAAATTCATTTCTTTTCTTCCTTTTTAGGATGCTAATATCTTCTCTTGTTCCTCAATGGGATTCTCAAAACGATCGCAAATTATCTGCTCTTGAAAAGTTGTTAAAAGAACAGCACCCAGATGAAAAAGTGCTTATATTTACTCAGTTTGCAGATACCGCAGATTATATAACAAATGAATTAAAAAGACGTGGTATTGATAAAATTGAAAAAGCTACTGGTGATAATGCTAAAGATGTTATTACATTAGCAAAGAGATTTAGTCCTATCAGCAACGGTTTTAATCTACCAAACAAGGAACAAATAAGGGTTTTGGTTTCAACAGATGTTCTAAGCGAAGGTCAGAACCTTCAGGATGCTCATATTATCGTGAATTTCGACCTTCTTTGGGCAATTATAAGATTAATTCAAAGAGCTGGTCGTGTTGACCGTCTTGGTCAGACTTCAAGTCAAATATTCTGTTATTCATTTTTACCTGAAGATGGAGTCGAAAAGATTATCAAGCTTAGAGATAAGCTTAAGCACAGAATTAAAGAAAATGCTGAGGTAGTCGGATCAGATGAAGTTTTCTTTGATGGAGACCCTGTAAACATCGAAGACCTTTACAACGAAAAATCAGGAATATTAGATGATCAAGACAGCTAAGAAGATATAGATCTCTCTTCTTATGCTTATCAGATTTGGAAAAATGCTATCGATAAAGATCCTAATTTGATAACAAAAATAACCAATTTACCTAATGTGGTCTATTCAAGTAAAAAAGCATCTAATAATGTTCCTGAAAGTGTAATTGTTTATACCAAGACCCCACAAAACAACGATGTTTTAACCCAATTAGATTCAAAGGGGAAAATTATAACCCAGTCGCAGTTCACTATTTTGAAAACTGCCGAATGTAGACCTGATGAGCCTGCTTTACCTCGTTTAAGATGGCATCATGAGCTTGTTAAACAGGCTTTTAAGATTTCCACACAAGAAGAGTTTTCAACAGGTGGAAGTTTAGGGAGAAAGACAGGCATTAAATACCAGACTTACATGAAAGTATTGCGTTTCATCGAAGAAAACGAGG
>CAJOQX010000325.1 GCA_905236865.1 Candidatus Rifleibacteriota bacterium | reverse complement strand
TCTAATTATTTTAAAATCCCCCTTAATCCCCCTTTACGAAAGGGGGCGAGGACATTACTGCATACATTGAATTTTTAATAAATTCTTAGTTTTTAGACAGCCTCATTCTAGGGGACTTTAAAAGAATGAAGAATGAAAAAAGCAAATATTGTTATGGATAAAAGCAGAGCTTGGCTGAGAGAGAAGAGATAAGGGAAGAGGGAGAAGGGAATTGTTTAGCAAAGATATATTCTGCTATTCAATGTTTCTTATGCTAATAAACTATTCAGACTAACCTTTATGAATTGAGAGTTGAAAATTGAAAGTTGAGAGTTGTGAACTAAGAACTTACAAAAACTACAAACTTTAATAGAAACTTTACATTTACATAAAATTGAAACTATAATAGTTTTGATAATTTAAAACTTAGGAGGTTATTATGTCACTTTCAATAGAACAATTAAGAGAGCTGTTGAACCAACATTATCAAGATTGCTACGATAGTGCTGAAAGGTTATTTAGCGATCTAGAGCCTGAAGATATCACGAGACTGTGTATCATGAGACTTAAAGATTATGAAGAAGCTAAAGCAGACCGTAACAGTCCTAATGAAATGTCAGAAGATGAAGCACTAGATAGCTTACTAGATTCAGAAGAAGCCAAAGCTGTTTTCGAAGCCGCAAAAGCTATTACTGAGGCTATTATGGGCAAAACTCCTTCCTCGGTAAATTAAAAATTAATAATGAATTAACTGCTTAAGAAAGTTTGAAATAATTATTCAATAAAAATGAGGAAAGATTTACACTATTTCTTAAAAACCAGCTGAAGCCATTTAGCTATTGATGGGCCTAGGAATATTGTATTCTTTGAATATTGGGAGTGATGCAATGGAAACAACACTAATAGAGGTTTTCGATAAAACTTTTGAATTTTGTGACAAAATTCAATATAGAGCTTATGAAAGAGAAGCTTATGAACAACTCTGTGCAGAAGTTTTTCCTGGATTAAGCTTTGAAAAGTGGTATCAAGCTGGATATTGGAATGCAGATCAATTTAATCCTCATGTTTTGAAAGATGGAGATAAAATTGTTTCAGCTATTTCTGTAAATAAAATTCCAATAAAAAAGTATAATGAAAAACCTCGATTATATATTCAGCTTGGTGGTGTAATGACTGCTAAAACATATAGACATCAAGGTTTATGCACTACATTAATGGATAAAATATTAACAGAATGGGAAGACAAATGCGATGGAATATATCTTTTTGCAAATGAAAGTGTAAGAGATTTTTATCCTAGATTTGGATTTAAAGCTGTTGATGAATATCAATATTCGATGGAAATAAAAAGTCTGAATTACGATAATAAAGCTGTTCGCCTTGATATGAATGATAAAGCCAATCAAAGCTTCTTACTCAAATATTATGAAATTGGAAATCCATTTTCTGCATTAAATATAGATAACAAAGGCTTATTAATGTTTTATTGTCTAAAATACAATAAAAATGATGTTTATTATATTGAAGAAGAAGACGCTATAGTAATTGCTGGTTACGAAAATGAAGCTATTGTAATTTATGATATATTCTGTAAATCTGACATTTCGTTAGAAAATATTATTTATGCTATAGCTAATGAAAATACAGAAATAATATATTTTGGTTTTCCTTTAACAAAGACAAAACATTGCAAAGTAACTAAATACGAAGAAGAAGATAATATTTTATTTATTCTTAATAAAGAAGGTGCGGATAATTTAGCAGATTTTCTTAATATACCTAATATGAATAATAAACTTATGTTCCCATTGCTCACACATTCATAGAGTTTTTTATGGATATTCACAATAACTATGAAAAATTAAGAAAAATTCTTTTTCAAGCTTACCCTGACAGGGTTTGCAAAAAAAGAGGAAATGACAATTGCTCTTATACTCTTTGCAATGGACAAGGTTTAAACATAGATTCAAATTCGCTTTTAAAAGATTGCGAATATATTTTATCATTAAAACAAGACACAAAACTTAGGAAAAATACTTCTGATGGTAAAATATTTCTAGCTTGTAAACTAGAATTAGAATGGCTATTACAAAGTCCTAACACAAGAAAAAGTAGAGACATTGTTTTTTCCACAAAAAATAATAAAGTATGTGCAAAAGAAAGAATATGGTATGGTTCTCTGCTCTTAAAAGAACAAGAAAGTCAATTAAAAGATGATGATTATGAAGAAGCTTTAAATTTATTTTGCAAAAATGTTTTTGATAATTTTAATGAAGCTTTTGAACTAGATGAGAAAAATAATAAAAACTTTATTGGGCGTTTCAAACTGTTAAAATCTACTTCTTATGGGGAAAAATATCCTGATATTGATTTTGAATGGTTAAAACAAACTTTACTTAATATAGCTTCTCTTGACAATTTGTCATTTAATTGGTTACAAAAAGAAGGTATTTCGTCACTTTATTTGAACAGTCTTTCTTGGCAACAAAAAGAAAACTTTGAAAAACTTGTTCCTGAACGTTTTAAAGTTCCTACAGGAAGTAATATAAAAATTGACTATTCTGATTGGGAAAAACCAGTTTTACCTGTCAAAATGCAGGAAATGTTTGGGCAATCAAAGAGTCCAACAATTTGTAATGGTGAAATAACACTAGTAGTCCATCTTCTTTCTCCTGCTGGCAGACCAATGCAAATAACAACAGATCTTGCTTCTTTTTGGCAAAATGGCTATAAATCGGTTGTTGGCGAACTTAGAGGAAGATACCCAAAACATTTTTGGCCAGATGACCCTGCAAATAGTATACCTACAAATAGAACAAAAGGGAAGAAGGAGAATTGAGAGTTGAGAGTTGAGAGTTGAGAAGAGAGGAAAGAATTGTTTTATAAGTCTATTAACTCTCTTGGTAAGTGATATGTAAAAAAGCCTAGAAGCATTTTTAAACAGAAAACAGAGAGTTAAGGAAGAATATTAATAATTATTAGTGGTTAAGGTATAGTCACTAGAGATAAAAGTTGTAGTATCTAAATGATGACGACTTGCCACAACCCTGAAATGATATGTTGTATCTGACATTAAACCTGTAATTTGGATTCTGTGTTGTTTTGTCTGTTCTGTTGAAACATAAGTTTGAACACCGTAAAGTTCATTTGTTCCATATTCAACATAACCATCTGACTCAATGTCAGTTTCCCATTCGATAATTGCTGAATTTGCTCCAATAACAGGAACATTAACGTATAGAATCTGTGGTTGAGGCACTAACTCTGCATCAACAACTGAAATTGTAACATTATTTACTATAATTATTTTTTTATTTGTAAGAATAAGTTTATCGTTTGTGCTACTTCTATAGCTTAAACTATATACGCCTACAGGGAGACTGGACGAAAATCTGCCATAGGAGTCTACAGGTATGAGATATTCCCCAGAATCACTTGTTGCTATAATATTAGAATTAGCAGCTTCCAGCAGAGAACCTGTAATTATTCCAGATTCATCGTTTGAATAAGTAGTGGTTGAATTTGAGCAACCTACCAAAGATAAAACTATCGTAACTGCTAAAAATACAGCAAACCGTATATTTCTAGTCACTATTTTTTTTAACATTTAATCTTCCTTTTTTTCATTTACGACACTACGAGAGGCACAAGCCTATTACCACCCATCACTTCTTCTCTTAGTTTAGTGTTTTTCTCCTGTAGCATAGAGAGTAACAGAACCTGCGGTAATAATTCCATAACCGTTTTTAGAGAACTGAATATTATATTTACCTGGTTCCATACTATATATAATATATTCACCCATAGAATCAGTTATGGCAGTGAAATCTGTTCCAACAACAGTAACTTTTACCCCTTCGAGTGGCATACCTGTTAGTTCGTCTGTAACCCTGCCACGCAATAAGGCTTTCTTTAAATCTATTGTTGTTTTCATTCTGTTAAAGAACATTCCTGAAACCTTAGATTTCAGCTTCAAAATTCCATCTTCATTTTTTAGAGTAAATATGTCGCTTCCTTTATCTTCAAAGCGATAATTCCAATTGCTTGTTAATGCTGTAAGTCTATAATTAACGTGAACTAGAGTTTCCCCTTTTCTAAATTCAAATCGGAAAGGATGTATCATAAATCTAATATCTCTATAATTTTGCATTATCTTTTGAGCAACAAAAGCAAAATCATTCCAAGTATTTCCTTGAAAATCTCTATAGTCTTCTGAAACATATTTTCTAAACCAAATCTGGTCACGTTTTCTAACAGCTTCACTAAGACTTTTAATAAAATCTCTAGCTTTTAGTTCAGATAAACGTTTATTATAAACAGAAAATCCAGCGTTGTATATTCTAATTGGTCTATTTAACGAATCTAATTTATTAATTGTTATATAAAAATCAGGAACAGATGGCAAAGGAAAATTAACTTCATAAAAATCATCCCTACCCTCTCTAACAACATAAACCAAATCTTTACCTAATCTTAGTTCAAAACGTTGGTTAATTGGAGGTGTTGGAGTCAGTCTGAACTGAAACATTATATTTTTAGGAATAGTTTTATTTTCAGTTTCAATAACATAAAGCCCATTCTCTTTTGGAAATTTATTTATAAATTCATTATTTATTCTAACTGATTCAATTTTATATTCTGTATCTAAAATTGAAAAAGCATAATCTTGCTCAAATCTCTTTATCCAACTATAAAAACGTCGATAATTTTCGTATTCAGAATCAATACTAAACTGTTGGAGTTTCTTAGGTATCCCACTCGCTTCTATTTCAAGAGAATAACCTTCAGGAACTGACACTTCGTCACCATTTAAGGCTAATTTGACCTGAGTTTGTCCTTTTGCGGCTCTAATTATTTCTTGATTATCATTGCAGATTATAGAGCTGTCACCTAATCCCACAATGCTTGTTCCAAAACGGCTTTCTGTATTTATTTGAGCTGATTCTCTTGCAGAAATCATTACTTCAGCTCTAAAAAGCTGTAAACAAAGTCTATAATCTTTTGCTTCTGGAATGAGAACCGCTTTGATACCAGAATTAGGTTTAATAAAAATTAAATTTTTAGCTCCCCATGAAAGAACCGCATAACTTCTATCTAAAGTTCTTATTGCATCGCCATGCATTAGAGTTTGTCCATTAACTATAGGTTTCCAAGAACGTTCACCAGATTGGCAACAATATACAGACCCCTGACACATAACAACAACAAGATTGCCAGGAACAAAAAAGCCACCATAATGAGCTTCTGGCAATGCCTTTTCCACAGAAGCAAAGAGTATAGTATTGCTAAAAAGCAGTGAAAACAAAACAAACAAGGCTATTAAAACATGGCAATTTATGGATTTCCAAACATATTTTGGTAGTCCATAATTATGTTTTTGATTCAATTCTGTTTTTAAATTATTCATATTCAGAATGTTTTAAGCAGGCGAAGTTTAGCCGTATAGTCATCGTAGTCGTTGTCAGAATTTTCAAAATCTGTTCGGCTACCAGAGAGATCTATTATTAATCTTGTAGTTGGATTGTATTCTCTAGTTAGAGAGAGATTAACTCGGTCATGTGTAGAAAGAATACCAGAAGATTTTACATCTTCACGTATATAATCAAGACCTAGAGAAAGATTTTCGTTGAGTTTTGCACTACCACCTAATCCTTTCCAAATCGTTTTTTCTGAATTATTAGTATGTTTATAATCGATATTTTCTATACTTAATGAACTATAAAGTTTATGTTGATCGTCCGATTCCCAAGTCAGATTTAAATCAACTCTGTTGATGTCACGGTCATTAAGATTGTCTATTTTATCTCTATCTATTGTTTTGCTTAAACCAGCATAATAAAGCATTTCGCCTGCTTTTTGGTTTAATTCAATCCAAAGAAAATCCATATATCTATCCATAAAACCATAATTTTTAGAAAATTCATGAATAGGCTGATAATAAAAGTTAATTTTTAAATTTTTATAATATTCGCTAGGCTTTAAAGTAATCAATAATTCTTCCTGTCTTCTAGAAATCGTAGAACGCAAATAATTGGCTATATTGTCACGGGACTCTTTATAGCCAACTTTTGTACTTATATATTTATTCAATTCGTAATAAAATCTAGCATAATAACTTTGATCATCTCTTGGCGATTCTCCCAAAGGGGTTGCAAACTGTGTGTCTGCGTATTCTATACCACCTTCAAATCTATAGTTTTCTTTCTCATAGCCTGTTTTAACTATATAAGCTGTTCCTTCTTGCCCACTTTTGTGATCTCGTTTATCAAAGTCAGTATCGCTTCTTGCTACTTCAGCGTTTAGAAAAATATTTTCCGTGGGTTTCATTTTTACATCCATAGATATAACCTTGTTAGACAAAGTAGGCTGGTCTAGTGATGAAGCTGCATTATCTCTAGAATCATCGGTAGCTACAATATTTAATCCTAGCTTTAAAGAATCATCTTTAGAATGTTCTACTCTAACACCACCAACATATCTAGGATTGTCCAAATCTTCCTTTTCTGTAGCGTAATAACCACCAAAAGCAGAAATACCAGTATAGTCAAATCTATGAGTTCCATAAATACCTAAAAGATTTTGTGTCATTGATAGTTCTGACATCTGAGGAAAAGCGTGACCTAGAACTAATCTAGAACGCTGATCTGCAATATCCAATGTAAATTGGTTAAGCATAAAATTGTGATTATAATTACTTTTATCGTTAGAATAAGTTCCATCGATTAGCAAAGAAAGAGTATCGCCTTTTTTCCCTGAAGAGAAAAGTTCATATCTATAGTTTTCTTCAAAATATTCACCTTCTTTAAATGCGGCAATTTCTTTTTTTCCACTAACATTAGTTGTATAAAAAGAAGTGTCTGTATATAAATTTGAAGAGAAAAATCGGTCTTCTTCCCATTCATTCATATCAGAGTGCATTGATTCACGATTATCTACTATTGGAATACTAAGTGAAGGAGCTGGAGGAGTAGCTTCTGAAGCAGGAATAAAAGGCACTCTATGAGATGTTTCTTTTTGTTCAAATCTGGGATCTACAGCTGTAGGAATCTGGTTAGCAAGATCAAAGGACATATCGTTTTCTGACGATACTAATTCGGTCGAATCAATTACTATATTAGGTGCAGGAATTGGATTTTTTGTAATTTCAGGAATTTCCAAAGGGTTGAAAAATTTAATTTCTGGAACAGTAATTCTTTCTTTAGAATATGATTTATCCTGATTAGATGCTTTATCCTGATTTTGACTTACTACTGGAGCTTTATTTTCTTTAGAATTATTTGGTAAATTACTTTCTGCTTTTTTCTTTTTGGCAAAAATATTTTGATAAGAAAAACCTGTGCAAAAAAAACTAACAAAAACCGCCAGAATCATTAATAAGCTTCTGGCGGGTCTTTTCATTGTTTATTCCTTTCAAAATACAACTCACACTACTAATCGCACAATTTAAACAACTCCAGTTATTTTTCTAATCAATATAGAGTTTTTATTGTTTTTTGGTAGTTGTTGTTTCGTTTTCTAGTCTATAATAGACTTAATATGCTTCCACAATAAAAACTATAAAAACCACTTAGTAGAACTACTATAAAATTACTTCTTCAAATACTTGGCTGGATTCTGGGTCTTACCATTCTTGCGAACTTCAAAGTGACAGTGGTTGCCAGTAGCAACGCCAGTAGCACCAACTTTACCTATTAGCTGACCTTCTCTAACCAATTGACCATTCTTTACAAGAATTTGGCTACAATGACCATAACGAGTAGAAATGCCATTTTCATGAGCTATAATAATAAGCTTACCATAACCGCCTCTTGAACCAGCATAAATAACTCTACCAGGAGCAACTGCTCTGATACCAGCACCCTTTGGAGCTGCTATATCAAGACCTGCATGGAATTTGCGAACATTACTTACTGGATGAGTTCTCCAACCATAAGAACTACTTAACCAACCCTTTGTAGGAGGATTCCAAGCATAAGTTCCATTGTTACTTTTTGTTGAAACATTTGTAATTTTGTAATTCTTTTTCTTGCTAGTTGGAATTTTAATTGTCTGATCTGTAATTAAAACAGTATTAGTCATATTGTTTTCATTAACTATATCAGCAATAGAAGTATTGTATTTTTTAGCTATTGTAGAAAGTGATTCACCGTTCTGGACCTTGTGGGTAACGATAACTTTATCTTCTACTGTAGTTTTTTCAGTTTTAGCATTGTTTTCATTCTTAATAACTTTATATAGTTTTTTATTTGGAACAATTTTTAAAGTCTGACCGATTTTAAGCTTGTCATTATCTATATTGTTATCAGCTTGAATCTGAGCAACTGTAGTATTGAATTTTGAAGCAATTTTAGAAAGACTATCACCTTTAGCAACAGTATAACTATAAGTTGTTTTAGAAGATTCACTAGATACTTTTTCTTCTGTTTCTGCTTTTGCTATGTTTGAAGTCACATTAGCTTCTTTTGTTGCTTTTTCTTCTTTTGCATTAACTGGTTTATTTTCAGAAGCTCTTACAGACTTTGTTAAATTTAATTCAACACTTTCCTTTTCGCTTTTAGTTTCAGCCTTTGCTACAACAGGAGCTGATTTTCCAACAATATCTTCTTTACCAAAACTGATATTAGCTTTCTTTGCAGAAGATGCAGCAGAAGCCATTGGAAGCTTATTATCAAGTTTAACCAATTGAAGCTTCTTTGGATCATCAACTTTCTGAAGCTTATCTGTTTTAACCAATTCAACTTCTTTAACAGGTTTTGTATCAACTTTGGCTAATTTTACATTGTGGTTATCAACAGGTATCTTAATTTTCTGTTCAGCCATCAATACATGGGTTTTAAGTTTGTTTTCACTAATTAGAGTTTCAAGACTTACATTGAATTTACTAGCTAATTTAGAAAGAGAATCACCTTTCTTTACAGTGTAAACCATTATATTTTTCTGAACAGGAACTTTAATTGTCTGACCAGCTTTTATAGTTCCATCACTATTTAATTTATTTACCTGTTTAAGTTTATCTACTTTTGTTCCAAACAATTCAGCTATATTAGAAAGAGAATCACCAGGTTGAACATCATAATCTATAAAATCAACTTTGTCGTTTGCTGCTGAAACAATATTAGCAGAAACTGTTTTAGATACTTTAGAATCAACAGAAGCGGTTTTTTCAGTAAGAGATACTTTTGGAGCATGGTTTTTTGTATTCTGAGAAGTCTTTTTAGTGTGGGCAGTAACTAAATCATTTATTCTCACAGGAAGAACAGATTCGTTTGCATCAGCCATACGAAAACTCTGAATAAAAGAATTATTTTGAAAAGAACTTTCTACAGCAAAAGCCTCTTCACTTTCCGCAAAGACTAATCTGTCAACAGTAATTGCAAATGTTTCTAAAGCTACAATCGATAGTAGTATTAAGACTGAATAATGTCTTGCCCTTAAATTATTCCACACTTTTTTTGCTCCTTAAGTAAATAGAAAAACGAACCGCAACCTTACTTAGGTTCTATTCATTGAAGAATATCGACAAATTATTTTTAAAACTTTAGCAATAAGTTTTTTGGGTTTATTTATTAAACATACAATGACAGTTCGCTTGTTCGATATATTTCTCCTCTTGCGACCTCTGTTTAAAAAGAGATAAGAGAGGAGAGGTTAGAGATTAGGGATTTGTTTTTAGCTTTTGTATGCTTTTACTATTATAAAGTCTATACTGTCAAATTATCGTTATACGACTAACCTTTTATGGATTGCTTCACATTCGTTCGCAGAGGCTGTGCTAAAACTAGATTTTGACTCCATAATTAGCTTATCCTAATTATTTTAAAATCCCCCTTAATTCCCCTTTGCGACTCGCTGACCTCCTGTCGCTCGCTTGCATACCGCCATCCTTGGCGGTTATA
>CAJOQX010000324.1 GCA_905236865.1 Candidatus Rifleibacteriota bacterium | reverse complement strand
TCTTACTGCACTAGGATTAGATTCAACAGCATCGATTCTAGCTCCTTTAGCAGCTAGAGCTAATGTAAAATTACCAGCTCCTGCGAAACCTTCAACAATATATGTTTTTTCCGATGGTTCTGCATATTCAACAACTTTTTCAACTAAATTTTTGTTTTGATATATATTTCCCTGAACGAAGAAAGAAGCTTCCGATTCATAAGGTCCGCCAGCAACTTCTGGAGCAATTAAGCCTGTTACAGTTGTTTCTCCAACAGCTTCTTTTATTTTGTTTGTATGGTCTGCTATGGTTAAACCTTTAAGGTTAGCTGCACGCATTATTTTATTCAAATCTTTCATACAAAAGTGAACTGTTTTACCTTTTTGCAATACTGCATGACCAACAACTTTATCTGAAGTTATAGAGGAAGACGACATCAACGTTAGACTTTCAAGCATTATTGGGATAGTATCTAAGATTTTTCGAGTAGCGTTGAGCCTCTTGTTTAAAGATTGCATTAACAAGGCACAGGAACTTACAGGAACAATATTTCCAGAAACTTTTTCATCTGAATTATCTGATGCTAAAAAACCTGACAAACGTTCATCATAATTTTTACTCTGATGAAGTCTAACTCTAGGCATATATTTTACTATTATTTTAGAACTATTAAATGGCTCAATAATTACGTTTTCGCAATTTGGAATACGCTGTAAAGCTCTATTAATCATAGCTTGTTTTTCTTTTTTACGAGCTTTTTCAGACATTTCTAACAAATCACAACCGCCACATATACCGTGATAAGAACAATCAGATTTTACCCTATCAGGGGAAGGATCAACAAGTTCAGCTTTAACCACTATTTTATTAGATTCGTCATATTCAATTTTGACTTTATCTTTTGGCAAAAAGCCAGAAACCAATGTTAGCTTTTTATCTATAATTACAAAAGATTCACCTTCGGAAGTCAATCCTTCAATACTTAATACCATTGTTTTTACATTATTATTTTTCATATTATACATTTTTTGTATAGATTATGATTGATGTTGGGTTTGTTCTGATTTATTAGAAACTATTACCCAAAAAGCCACTAGCATTTTTAAACAATCACAACTATGTTTAACCTTTTTTAATTTTTTTGTATTATCGAATAAAAAGAGAATTTGGTCAAGTAAAAAAAAGACCTGTTAAATAAATAACAGGTCTTTTTTTTGTGTTTTCTATATTATCTCTTAGGAACTATAGGGCACTGTAATCTTTCATAATCAGGAAGCTTACCTATTAGAGGTCTAGCATACTGAATAAAATCAGAAGTTACATTATTGCCATCTGCATTTATGAAAGAATCTGGCATTGATTTGGTTTCTTTTGCAACATTCTTGAGATCGGTAAGGAAATATTCTACAGAATAGTCACCTGTTCTTCTAATTGCTACAGAACCATCAACATTATTCCATATAGCATATTGAGCAGCTCTTTCACCAACTTCTCTTGCTTCATGCTGGTCAACTTCAGAAATACAGCCTAAAAAGCTTCTCTGTAGATAGCCAAAAGTGTCTGAACGAACACGTTTTATTTTAAGCTTATCCTTGATTACCTTGCCTAAAGCATCGCCAAGAGCGCCTGTTCCAGAAAGTTGAACATTACCATGAGCGTCTGTTTCAGAGTTTTCAATTAAGCTTGAAATTATTGGATTACCCTTAGAGTCAACGATACCTTCAGAAACAGCTATAATACAACGACCATATTTCTTGTAAGCTTCATCTACATCATTAATGAATTTTTCTGTATCGAAAGCTCTTTCAGGAACATAAACAAGATGTGGACCGTCGTCTTCATACTTTTTAGCAAGTGCGGCAGCGGCAGTCAAAAAGCCTGCATTACGCCCCATTACTACACCTATATAAACGCCTGGAAGAGAACGGTTATCGAGGTTAGCACCAGCAAAAGCTGAAGCTACAAATTTTGCAGCAGAGCCATAACCTGGACAGTGATCTGTTACTCTTAAATCATTATCGATAGTTTTTGGTATATGAACACAGCGTAGTTCATAACCTGCTTCGGCAGCATTGTCATTAACAATTCTTACAGCATCAGCAGAATCGTTTCCGCCATTATAAAAGAAATACTTAATTTCATATTTTCTACATACTTCAAAAATCTTTTTACAATATGCAGCATCTGGTTTGTCACGAGTTGATAGCAACGCAGCACTTGGAGTAACTGCAACTCTTTCTAAATTATGGGTTGTTGCTTGAGTAAGATCGATGAAATCTTCTTCGATAATACCTCTTACTCCGTGAATAGCACCGTAAACATTACCAACTAATGGGTGTTTTCTTGCTTCTAATACAGCACCTACAATACTTTGATTAATAACAGCAGTTGGACCGCCACCTTGAGCGATTAAAACATTGTTAGCCATTTACGACTCCTGTTTGAAAATTTATTATTGTATTATCTACTTTTTAATTCTATAGGTCAAGCATTTTAATATTGTTTTTTATCAATATTTTAAGAAAATCTACAAATAAATTTGATTATGTTTCAACTTATGATTTATTTGATCCTCACGTTTCAGAAAGAATAGATTCTTTTACAGGAATTAAATGTAATCATCACGGTACTATTGTAGATATAGATAAAAATTATAAATAAAGAAACAAGAGCTACTTATAATAGCTCTTGTTTCTTTACTATATTAGTCTTTTCTGACAGGAATCATTCCAATATGGTCAACAGGCCAAAATTTCATTTCTGCCCTGCCTTTAATATTTTTTCTATCTAATAAACCCCATGCACGGCTATCATGCGAGTTGTTTCTATTATCGCCCATTACACATAACTTTCCTTCAGGAACTTTTAACGGACCATAGCTTCCAAATACATATTCCTTTACAAATGATTCAGTCATCTTTCTACCGTTTCTGAAAAGATAACCATCTTTTATTTCTATTTCATCACCAGGAACACCAACTACTCTTTTAATAAAATCTTTATTAGGCTCATAAGGGTAAGTAAAAACTACAATCTCCCCTATCTCTGGCTCTTTAACACGATAAATCATTTTATTTACTATAATTTTCTCGTGAGATTTCAATTCAGGCTCCATACAAGCCCCTTCAATAACAAACCCCTGTGCAACATAGGTTTGTAAAACAAGAAAAAACACTAGCGCTTTAACAAAGTCGCCAAACCAATCATTTAAACCAACAAAAAAGTTTTTCATTTAACCAAACTCCACCCTGTTTTCCCTATTTTTTTATTTTTACCACGGTGTGTAGTTTGATTTTCGGTTATGTGTTAAAATTTTGTAACGATAAAAACAAAAATTATAAAAAAATATATTTTGTTCTATATATTTTTCTTTTTAAGATACCTTTCTTGCATTTCTAAGAAAAATTTCGAATGATCTCTTCCGTCATAATGGTCACTCTCAGGCATAGGCCCTGCAATTCTTTTTATTAAACTTTCAATATTTATATGATCTTCTTTTAATTTCCATTCATCATACAAAAGTCTAACCTGTTCTTCCGATGCGTTTAAGTCATACATACCTGCATTTTGTCGCTGTCTTTGTATTTCATATAAAGTTACAGCAGCAGCTACAGAAATATTTAAACTTTGAACAAAACCAAACATTGGTAAAAAGATATTTTCATCAGCTATATCCACAATATCATCTGAAACACCACGATGTTCATTTCCAAAAATTATAACCCAAGGTTTAGTCCAATCAATACTTCTGAAATCAACAGCTTTACGAGCCATGTGTGTGGCAGCAATTTTATATCCTTTTGATTTTAGTTTTAAAAGCTCAGGTTTCAAATCATCATATATTTCCAGATTAACCCACCTTTCTGCACCACGAGAAATTTCAGGATTAATTTTTTCTGTCATTTTAAAATCAGGAGTCCAAATTATTCTTCCAAAACCAGCAGCATCAGCAGTTCTTATTACTGCAGACAAATTATGTTGGTCATGAATGTGGTCTAATCCTATTACGATATCTAGTTGTCTTTGATGTATTGCTTGTGAAACTTTATATAATCTTCGTTCAGTTGGCATTATATATTCCCTTTTTATCTATAGTTGCATTTGTTTCTATAAAATTATTAATTATGTTCATTTCTTTTATATTAAGGTTTATCCATACTTTCGTAGAATCAAACACAGGATTAATATATGTTAATATTGTATTAATGAAAGCTCTAGGTTGAGGCATACCATTTAAATAAAGTTTATCTACTACAAAATTTATGATTTTTGGGGAAATATGTTTTACCCTGCCTTTCATTTTAAAATCAGCTACAATTATACCTAGCTTAACTCTACCTTTACTTATGCAACGATTAGGTGACAACTCAACTTTAACATTCGATAGTAACTTTGCTTTTGGATATAGTTTTAATATAGCCAACAAATCATCTTCAGAAACCTTAATATTTAATTCTATTTTGTCTAAATCAATAAATCTTAATCTGCCTTTGTTTAAATAATCTAAATCTATTGAACTATAAGGAAATTTAAAAACAACACGTTCTATAACCATATTGAAATAATGAACCTTATCGCAAATAACGTTTAATTTATTGAACTTTAGAATTTTAATTTGTGGATAATCGCTCAAACCTTTTGTTTTTAAATCGATTAATTCTTCCTGCAATCCATCTATTTCAACAGATAATGAAGCTGGAAAAGGAGTTATTTTTCTAATTTCAGAAATTTCTGCAAGATTATAACCCAAATTTTGAAAAGCTTGACAAGATGAAAATTCATGAGAAGATGAAAACGTCTTCAAAAAAGCTGATTCTAATTTAGGTTTCCAAAATAAATTCAAATCAGAATTATTTATTGAAATCAAATTATCTTGAGCAAATATTACAAAGTTTATGTGTATAAAACAAAATATTACAATTATAATTTTTAGAACGAATCTCATTTTGATATTATAATATTTTTGTATACTTTAATCAAGCAACAAGATAATAATAACAGGGGGAACGCAAACTTTTTATTTTGTTAATGAGTATATGCCAATATCTATTTTTTTATTGTAGCGTCTTCCAGACGCATTATATTTTATATTCTATACCTAGGGCGTTTTTAACGCCCTAGGTTATTAATGTTGCGACTTCCATAAGGCACAGGAGGTGCCTATGCAAGCGAGCGACAGGAGGTCAGCGAGTCGTAGTCGCTTTTATAGTATGTGCCCGGAGGGCACTACATTATTAACCGTGGGTATCGTAAGATACCCACGGATTAGATGATAAAAAACT
>CAJOQX010000323.1 GCA_905236865.1 Candidatus Rifleibacteriota bacterium | reverse complement strand
TTCGTTTTTTGGCTTCTGTGTTTTTTGTTTATTTGTTGCTATAACTTTTATTCTCGTTGGCATAATAATGTTAAGCCATCATAAGATAGTCAAAGTTCATAAAGATAGTTCAAAAATAGAAATAATAGATTCTAGCATAACTGGCTTTAGCAGATCCGCTATTCACTTTGGTGATATATACGGTGTTGAAGTATCAGAAGATTCAGATCAAGCTTTTGGAGAATCTACAAATTTATGGATAGTTAGATTATACCTCTCAGAAATAGGGAAAGACGGACTTCGACAATTTGGGAAATCTGAAAAGATTTTCACTAGTGATTGTAAAGAAGAAGCCCGTCTAGTCGCTAATTACTTTGCACGAATCGAAAATGTTGTTAGCATAGAATACAATAACAATAAATTTTCATTAAGCACCGCTAGTTAATATTGATTATTTTTATCACTTTTTATTTTTGATTTTTTCTTTTATCATTTCTCTTAATTTTTCAAATTCTTTTTCATCAACTTTGATTTTATCATCATTATCACTAAGAATTTTTCTAATTTTAGCTTTCTTTTCAATTAGAATATTCTTCAATCGTTCAAAATCAGATTTGTCAGCTGGTGCACTCATATTAACAGACTGATTTTTATCAGAAGTTATTCCGATACTCTTAAGAGTTTGATTAATGAGTTTTATTGCTTCAAACCAAGTTACATTCTCATTTGCTGCAAAAATATTATTACCATAACCTGGATTAATATTGTTACCAGCCAATTTTACAAGAGCCTGATATTCAGGGTCTTTGTCAGTAACATCATCATAATTAATCTGTCCCAATTTAACTCTATCACCAGCAAAAGAATCTAGCAAAAATTCCAATACTAAAGCCATCTGTCTTCTTGTAGTATATTCTTCTCCATCAGAAAAGATAGTTTCTAATCTAAGAATATCACAATCTTTCCCATTTCTATCAAATATACCACCGATAATTTCTGTAAAATCATCTTGTAGTAAATAAGAATCACCATCGAAGCTTGGTCTTAAAATTGCTCTATCAAAAGCACCAGCTGCAGTTAAATCTTTTATAGATTCCATAATTGGATGGTCTAATGAAACATCTATAAAGCAAAGTCCATCATTGGGTATAGCTGTCATCATATCGGAAGATATGGCTTCATATAATCTATAAAGAAAATATACAGCTTCTCTTTGAGTAAGTTTTCTATTTGCTCCCAGTAAATTGTTTGATAAACCTCTTACAACAAATTTATTCTGCATATATGCTATTGGATGTGTATATTTTTCTGGGATTCTATAATCTTTGAAATCTTTTGCTGGTAAAGTAGGCATATTAAATTTTTTAGAATCACTAATATGCATAATAGCTCTTGCCATAGCTTCAACAGCTGACTTTCTACTAATCGTGGAGTTCATTTTTGTTTTATCAACAATTCCTAATCTAATAAGAGTATTTACATTACAGTCCTGAACCCCTATTAAATCCATAACTGTAGCTAACTTTTTAGAAAAATCTCTCTTATTGATACTTTGGTTCAAATATTTGTTGACACACTGATTTTCCTCAATTAAGCCTAATTCACAACCTAGTCTTAATTCTCGAGGGGCTCTACCAAGAGCGTTAGCAAATAACGGGTTAAGAATTCCTGTGCTACCTAGAACTGCAACACAGAAGATTGCAAGAATAATTCCTGCTAAAGAATGTTTGTCTGCCTTTATCATTTTCTTCTCCATGTGGATAAATCCTAATCTACTTTGTATATCGACAATCGGATATATTTTATTAAGATTTTTGGTATATTCTATGAATTTTGTGGTATCTTATCTTATAGATTAAGGAGCTAAAAGATGAAATTAAATATCAAATCATTGATTACAATTTTATTTTGTTTATTATTTATAAACTCAGTTTATGGTTCTTCTGGAATAGAGCTAACCCTAAGCAATGGTTTAAAAGTCTTTATAAAGCCGATGAAGGCTTCTCCAATAGTAACAATTAACTTTTGGGTTAAAAATGGTTCAATATACGAAAACGATGGTGAATCAGGGTTTTCAGAATTAATTAGTAAGCTTTTGTTTTCAAATAGCGTTAATTATCCTAATCACAAGCTTAAATACGAATTTGAAAATATAGGTGTAAAGATAGGAAAAAATAGTTCCAACGATTGTCAATGCTATTATTTTACAGGAATATCACAAAACACTGAAAAAATGTTAAAATTAGCTTTTGATGGCTTATTTGCAGCAACATTTTCCGACAGCGATATAAATTACAATATCAAAGAACTAAAAAAAGAAATTCAATTCTATGAAACAAAGCCAGATATAGTAGTAGAAAACGCTATGATGCAAGAAGCATTTGCTATCCACCCTTGCAGAAGACCTTTCTATGGGTTGAATCCAAACTTCGACAGTGCAGATTTATTTATTTTAAATAGGTTCTATACAAAAAACTACGCCCCATCAAACTCGGTTTTAATTATCACAGGTGATGTAAACCTTGATATAGTTATCCCATTACTAAATAACCTTGCACAGAAGTATTCTATTTCAAATTATACAAAACCAGAATTGCCAAAAGAAATAAAACAGACATCATATAGAGAAGTTATAAAATATGCAAATGTCCAAAAAGCTTATTTAAGCTTAGGATGGAAAATTCCTTATGTAGAAGGTTCTGACAAATATGCTCTTTATGTGTTGGCTCATCTTTTAGGGGGAAGCGAAAATAGTATTTTATGGAATAGATTAGCAAAAGGAAGAGAAACTTGTGAAAAAATCTGGGCAGAATACAAAGCTTCCTGTTACGAAGGTGTCTTAGTTATTTCTGCTATATCTAGTAAAAGCAAGGCAAGATATTTGGTTGATGATGTTAGAAGAATAGCTAATGGTTTAATTGAAGAGAGATTATCTGAAACCTATCTTGAAGAAATAAAAAAATCTATTGTGAATGAGCATATCTTTAGCAAAGAAAGTGTAGAAAATGCAGCTTTAGAC
>CAJOQX010000322.1 GCA_905236865.1 Candidatus Rifleibacteriota bacterium | reverse complement strand
TACTCTGTAGATAACCTTAGTTTATATATTCCTGACAACTCTTTTATCACATTACTTGGACCTTCTGGCTGTGGTAAAACTACGACTTTGCGTATGATTGCAGGGTTAGAAACTCCTACTAGCGGTCGTATCACAATTGGCGATAAAGTGGTATTCGATAGTGAAGCAGGAATAAATGTTCCAGCTAACAAGAGAAAAGTCGGTTTCTTATTCCAAAACTACGCTCTTTGGCCAAATATGACTGTTTACGAAAACATCTCTTTCGGTCTTAAAAACATCAAAGAAGAACTTCCTTTAAGAGATGATAAAGCAAAGGTTTATACAGACATAATCAGAGTTTTGCAAGATTCACAACGTCTTCCCAAATTATTAGTTGGAGAACATTATGATGATATTTTGAGAAAACTCATTGATGTTTACGATATAACATATTTTACCGCTATAGATATTACTAAGCTAGATATTCTTAGTAGTAAAGCTCCTTCCGAAAAGTGTAAAGAACTTGCTAAGGAATACGAAGCCAAATTGGAAGCTATAATGGAAAAGCACAAATCTAACGGCGAAACTCTTAACAAGAACTTTGAAATAATCAAGAACGGGAATCTTCTTAAAGAAGTTCGTTGCTTAACTCAAGAAGAAATTGATATGGCGGTTCAGTCTTCTGCTCGCATTGTTAAAATTGGAATGTTTATGAACCGTTATCCTGCTGAACTTTCTGGCGGTCAGCAACAGAGAGTTGCTATTGCTAGAACTCTAGCACCAAAGCCAAAAGTTCTATTTATGGACGAACCACTTTCTAATCTTGACGCAAAGCTTAGACTTGGAATGAGATACGAATTACAGCGTTTGCATGTTACTACTGGTGCAACATTTGTATATGTTACTCACGACCAGATGGAAGCTATGACTCTTGCTACTAAAATATGTCTCATGAACAATGGCGTTTTACAACAATATGACGCTCCGTTAGATGTTTATTTGAAGCCAAATAATACTTTCACAGCAGACTTTGTTGGTAATCCTTCAATTAATTTTATGGAAGCCAAAGGGAAACAGACTTCTAACGGTAATATTGAACTTGAAATACTCAACGGTAAAAAGATTGCTTTCACTCCAAAAGAAACTTTATCTTTAGATAAATCTTCATCTAATGAAAAATTGTCATTGGATAAATGGTTCAAAGAAAGAGATGAAGCCGAAAGCAAAAAGGTTGTTATAGACAAGCAGAACAAAGATGAACTCTTTAAACCTCGTATTGATAAAGCAGTTGAAGACCACGCCGAAGAAAAGAAAGAAGTCACCAACGAAGATTTCTTTATTGGCGTAAGACCAGAATACATTCATATTAATGAAAACGGTGCTTTTGAAGCAGAAGTTTATGGTGCAATGCCTACTGGTATGGAATCAACTCTTAAACTCAAACTTGATAACTTCTTGCTTACCAGCGTTGTTTTTGGTAGCACAGCTTTCGCAATTGGTCAGAAAGTTCGCTTTGATATTGGCGGTGATGGAATACTTCTCTTTGACCGTAAATCAGGTAAACGTATCTGCAATGGTTCAGTGAAGTAAAACAAAAGAGCCTGGACTAACCCAGGCTCTTTTTTGTTTGCTGAGATTAGTTGATAGAATAAAACAAAAAAGAGAAAAATAGAGAAATGGATTTATCAAATAAAAAGATAGCAGAATTAATAAAAATCTATAATGACTTAGAAATTAATAAGCAGATAGACAATGAAAAATTCAATCTCTATTCGATTATAACTCATTCTACTGCCATAGAAGGTTCCACAATTACAGAAATTGAAAACCAGCTACTGTTTGATGAAAAAATAAGCGTTAATAATAAAACCATAGCTGAACAATTAATGAATTTAGATTTAAAAGCAGCTTATGAATATGGATACAAATTAGCAGAAAAGCATGAAGACTACTCTGAAGAAGTTCTAAGAAAACTAGCTTCTATTGTTATGGCACGAACAGGAAGCGAATATCAGACAGCATTAGGGGCATTTTCCTCAACTAATGGTGATTTTAGATTATTAAATGTTACAGCAGGCTTTGGCGGCAGATCATATTTAAATTATTCAAAAATAAAAAATAAAATAGAACAATTCTGCAAAGAATTAAACGATAAACGACATTGTATAAACAAAAATAGGGTTGAAGATATTTATAATTTAAGCTTTTGGGCTCATTATATCTTAGTAAATATACATCCTTGGGCTGATGGGAACGGGCGAATGAGCCGTCTGATTATGAATATGATTCAGAGAGAATTTTCTGTTATTCCCATGAAAGTTTTAAAGGAAGATAAAGCCAAATACATTCAGTCTCTCAATGACAGCTATGAAAAAGATGATATTACTATATTTATTGATGCGATGAATCAGATGCACGCTAATAATCTTCGTAATGAAATATCAAATTATCTAAAGAGCATTGAATCTGAAAATGAAATAATCGGCGATAAATCGGCGATAAAAATCAAAATCGGCGATAAAAAACAGGCTATTTTAAACTTCATAAAAGAAAAAGGCTCTGCTAAAGCTATTGAAGTTTCAGAATTTATTGGGCTTAGCCCTTCAAGAACTAGGGATTATCTCAAAGAATTAGTATCTGATGGTCATTTAAAAACATCTGGAGCCAATAAGAATAGAGTTTATTATTAAATTGCTTCTCTAAAAGAGAAACGTTGTTGTTGTAGTTAGTTTTTGTTGTTTTTATTGTTAGATACAAGACCAAAAATTGAGATATAAGACCAAAGATGGAGATAGAAGATTGAGGGAAAAGAGTTTAGGGAGAAGGGAAATTGAGAACTTATAACTTGAATCTTTTATTTTAAAAAAGTGGTATTGAGAGCCTATCGGCTCTCGTGGTGGGTGGTATGTGGGGCGATGTCCTAAAGCCCCTACTTGGAGGCTGTCTAAAAACTAAGAATTTGTTAAAAATCCAGTGTATGGAGTAATGTCCTCGCCCCCTTTCGTAAAGGGGGATTAAGGGGGATTTTAAAACAAAAGAGCTACAGCTCTTTTTTCTTATAATCCTTAAG
>CAJOQX010000321.1 GCA_905236865.1 Candidatus Rifleibacteriota bacterium | reverse complement strand
TAATTAACAAATTTTAAAATAGAATTATATCAAATTTTTAATCTTTTTGCTGAAATTTTTTGTTTAAATTTGAAATTTTATTTTTTTCTATGATTTAGTTTATAATAAGAGTAGTGTTGATATAATAAAAGAAACTTTATAAGGAGAACATAATGGCTTATACTAATGAAAAAAATAAATATCAAGATGAAAAATTTGAACAGTTACGTTCGCAAGGAATACGTTATTCCGATGATAATCAATTTGATAAAGCCGTAATGACTTATAAAGAAGCTTTGAAAATAAAACCAAAACAAATACAGGTTATGGGAGAACTCTGTTGGTGTCTTGGACAAATTGATTGCTATGAAGAAATGCTTGAAACAGCTAAAAAAGCCCTTTTGATTGCTCAAAAAAGGGGTAGTAAGGACAATATTGGCAGATTTTATTTTTATATTGGTCAATATTATAAAATTAAAGAACAATATAAAGAAGCTTTTAAATATTTTATTTTAGCAATGACAAACAAACCTCGTTTTATATCTAATTACCTTGATGCTGCTTATTGTCAACAGATGTTGGAAAATTATAAAGGAGCTTCTGAAATTTATGAAAGAGTTGCAGAGTTAGACCCAGAATATGCTGAAAAAAATAATCTTCAAAATGTAATTGAAGAAATGAAAGCGTTGAATCATGAAAAGATTAAAGAACTGCCATATATAAGAAGAGGTATTGAATTAGAAAAACAAGAAGATTATGAACAAGCTAATGTTGAATTTTCAAAAGCAGTAGAAATTGCTCCTGATTCCTTTTTCCCTTTAATGTTGCTCTTTTCTAATGAAATTTCATTAAGAAGAGATTATTATAAAGCTATTGGTATAGGTAACAGTCTTATTCCGATATTAAACAATAAAGATAATCGTGATGAATCAAGTTCTTTGTTAGAAAATGTTTGGATTGGTCTTCACAACTGCTATAAAGCAATTGGTGATGAAGATAATTCTATAAGAAGTCTGAAAAATGCAGAATGTTACTATCATGTCAATAATGGGAAAAAAGAAATAGGAAAAAAAGATTATGTTAAAGCTTTAGAGGAATTTAAAACTGCTTTTGCTATACGTAACGATTTATATATAGTGTTAGACAATTTAATAGAAACCTCTTTTGAACTTCATAAATATGATGAAGCAGTTGATTATGCTGTTATTGCTTTGAAACTTGCAAAAGCAAATAATGATAATGATTTGATAGCAAAGTATTATTTTTATCTAGGAGAAAGATACGATATTTCCCAATACGATAAAGCTATTGAATTATATAAAAATGCTATGGATATAACAACTGATATTGGTTGTAAATTGAAATACTGTCGTTGTATTGCTCGATATTTTTGGGGAAAAGGTGAGCTTAATAATGCTCTAGATTATTATCATAAATGCTTAGATATTATCGAAACAGGTGCTAATGACATTTTTGATATAAAAAGCGATATAGTTAAACTAGAAGAGCTGCTTGATGAAAATTCTGATTTGAAACAATTCATGAAACATTATAATATTGGTGGTAAATATTTCAATGAAATGAATTTTGAAGAAGCAGCAATAGAAATGGAAAAATCATTAGAATATATTCCTCAAGATGTAGATGCCATGGATTGTTTGAATCGTTGTTTATATAAGCTTAAAAGATTTGACGAATGTTATGATGTTGCTTATGAGGGTTATTTGGTTAGTCTTAGAGATAGAGATTTTAGATTTTATGATATGTTTTGTTACAATATAGCTAATATTTTTTATAACAACAAAAATTATGAAAAAGCATTAAGCTTTTTTGGCAAAGCTTTAGAGGCTAAACCTGATGATGTTGACTATTTATATTTCGTAGCGGCCTGTTATAGAAATTTAGGAAATTTTAAAGAAGCTTTTGAATTTTTCAAAATAGCTTATCAAAAAGCTCCAGATGACCAGCAAATCACAGAACAGTTAAATCTTTGTGAAAGCATGATAAAAAATTTTTAGAAAATTATGGCAAAGTAGTATTATTTGTTTAATTAGGTTTGTTATACTTTTAAAGTTTATTAATTTATTAAGGTTTTACCTTGTATAATTATGAAACTAAAAAATACCAAAGAGGGGTGTTTAAATTGCAACAAGAAGTAGATTATGGAAGACTTGGAATACGTATAAAAGAAGCTCGTAAACAAAAAGGACTTACACAAGAAAAACTTGCTGAAGCAGTAAGTTGTAATACTTCCCATATATCAAATATAGAAAACAATTATACAAAAGCAAGTCTTAATGTTCTTCTAGCTATTGCTAATACATTGGATACTACTATTGATTCTCTTATTGGGGAACAATATGTTGAACCAACTAAAGGCTTAGATCACGATATTTTTGAAAAATTAAAAAAATTCGGTAATGAAAAAAAGAAAAAGATATTAAAACTTTTAGAAATAATATAATTTTAACATATATAAAATATTTGTTCTAATATAGTGCTTTTTGAGTAGTATACTACCATACATAAAAGTCAAAAGCCCTATATTGGAGAGATATATTTTATAATCATCTTCTTTTTCATAAGCAGTTAAAGGCATTGATGAAACAATTTGGTAAATATTATTTATAATGAACTTTTATTTAGAAATTATGAGCTTACTTTAATATAATAATGGCAAGGTAATTGATTTCTTAGCTAAAAGATCAAGAAAAAAGTATTATATAAAGATTGTAAAATAGATTCATATATGCGTTTACTTGTAATTACATGATCTACAATTACAAAATAACCATTTATTAAAGCTTCAGTTATTTTTTGACACATTGTCGATGTTTCTTCGCAAACATCATATTTCCAAATTGGTTCACTGGTGCAATTTTAAGATAATCATCTTTTAAAAGTTAGTCGTAAAAATATAATTAGCTTCAAAAGATGGTTAAATTAAAAACATACTCCAGCTAAAACAATCCCCTTATCTCTCATCTCTATGCTCTATGCTCTCTTCTCTAAAAATAGATTGCCACGCAATCTACGACCGCTCGCATCTC
>CAJOQX010000320.1 GCA_905236865.1 Candidatus Rifleibacteriota bacterium | reverse complement strand
GCAGATAAAATTAATACGAAACCATCTTTCTTTCAAAATTCTTGATTTTTTAATAAAATATTTTTTAGTGCTTTAACAAAATTTTCTCTTCCTAAAGAATCTTTGTCTTTTGTTGTTATTGGTTTATCGGAATCTATTATAATTTTTTGAATATCTAACTTGTCTTTATTCTTGTTTTTAAGTAAATAATTTTTTATTATCTCAATTTTTGGAGTAATAAATATTATGAATATAAAAGACATTAACATAAATGAAAATTTTTCTTTTAGTAAAACAAAAAAAACCATTGTAAAAACAAAGAAACAAATCGTTTCTAAATAAGTTTTTAAAATATATTCTTTGTATTTTGTCCTCATATATGGGATAGCAATTATTAATAATAATGTAATTAGACAGGCAGCTGAAAAATAAGGGTTATTATCTTTTAAATAAACAAAAAAGTTTTTAATATCCTCATTTAAATGTGCTAATAAGCATATAACTATTAAATATATAAGATATTTAAATAAAGAATCTTTTATTATTTGGTAAAAATTATTTATTTTGTTTTTCATTATTATAATTTACTTTTGTAATTGACTAACCTCTTTATATAAATCTACTAAACTTTCATAACCGGTATCCAAAATAGGTTCATACATAAAAGAATTTAAATGTATATTTTCTGGTGTTATTAATTGAACTTCGGTGAATAATTTTTTATACTTATCGCCAAAATATTTGATATGATTTTGTATTAAATTAAATGTTTGATATTTTTCTAAATCTAAAATTTTATTGCTTCCAATTTCACTTAGAATAAATTCCTCAAGTTTTAATCTTATAGCAATGGAAAGGACTATCTTATTTTCTAAAAGATATAAATTTTTACCTTCTTTTATTAATGTATCTGCTGTGGAATAAATAATATCTTTTACTATATCTGTAGCTTGTAAATTATTTGTTTTTTTACAAAGGACAAAATTTGCATCTTTGCTCTTTAAAACAAATTTTACAATAGCTTCCAAATCTGCTATTGTAATTTTATTCGTATTTGGATAACACTGTGGATTAATATGTAATAAAGCTGTTAATTTATTTTCTATATCTTTCAGTCCACAATATCCAGCAATATTTCGTATAAAAGGTATGGAAGCAATTAGTTTGTTTTTATCTTCGCCTAATTCATTATTCCAAACTTTAAATAAATCTTGTAGATACGGCATTTTTTTAAAAGATATTTCATTTTTTGATATCTCAGGAGATAATGCATAATCTCTTTTAATTCCTAATCTTGAAACAACTGTTCTAAAAAAATCAAAATTGTGTGTAAGTATAATTTGATAAGAGTTTTTATTTTCTTTATTTAGTTCATATAAATATTGAATTATTGCATATTTGTTTTTATAATCAAAACTATCTGCAATATCGTCAAATATAAATAATGTTTTTGCTTTTAGTTCTTTTCTTGCTTCAATTTCAAAAATTATATCAAGTATGTAAAGTGCTCTTTGTTCACCTGTACTTAAATTTGTATATAAATCATCTTTTTTAATAGGAAGTTTTTCACCTGTAAATCTGTCAATATATTTAAAACTTAATGCGGGTGCGACTTCTTCCCCTGATAACATTACATCAATTTTATTATCTACTTTAATATCAAATGGAACATAAAATCTATCTTTAAAAATTTGAACGGCATTATCCCATTTAGAAGTTTCTTTTTTTGCCTGTTCTTGTATTGCTTTAAGTTTTGGTTGAGCATCATCATTGCTTTGTACAAGGTCATTGTAAAATACTTCTATTTCTTTAAAAAAACTTGCCCAAATATCTCTTTTAAAATTTTGCCAGTCTCTAAGATTTTCTATTATGTTAGGATTTTGTTCAAGATATGTTGCTAAAGCTCTTGTTTCTGCATTCCTTTGTAAAATTTTTGAAAAGTTTTCAAAAGATTTTTTTAATTCGGAACTATTTAATATATATGATTTTTCTTCTTCTATCGCTTTTTTTAAATCTTCATCTGTAGATATTTCTTTAATACCATTTTTAGTATTTATAGAAACTTTATGACTTGCTTTAAAAAAACCATTTTCTATAAGTTGTTTAGTTATAATATCAGCATTTGTATGATTAAATACTCCTCTTTTAAAAAATACAGAAGATGAGATAAGTTTGTCATAAGTTTCCATGTATTTTTCAAGTTCATTAATGAATTTTGAGTCCGTAAAAAGTTTTTCAGTATTGCTGTTAAATAAAATACTATAAGTCACATTTATAAATTGTTTTTCAGATATAGAAACT
>CAJOQX010000319.1 GCA_905236865.1 Candidatus Rifleibacteriota bacterium | reverse complement strand
CAATTTTTCATATTTCCTATATCGGAATAAAAGGAAAAAGTTTTAATATAAAAGATATAAGGGTATATAGGGTATAGGGATTAGGGAGAAGGGAGAAGGGAGAAGGGAGAAGGGATTAGAGGCAATTATTCAAAAGAATCGTCAACTGTGTATTCACCCGTATCATTGTCTATTGTAATTTTTACACCTGTCTTTGGCAATAACCATATATCCTTTTCAGACTCCATCTTAATCATATTGAATTTTATCTCTTTAATTATACGACCGTTAAATTCTTCTCCAACAGAATATAAACTACCGTTTATTAACGCCGCCAAACCTCTATCTGTTTCAATACTTGCGGTAAATTTAGCATTAGGCAACAGTTTAGGAACTTTAACTTCTTCTCTCAAGAAAAAATTTTTAGGATGAGCAGCCAATTCCGCTTCTAGTTTTAGTTTTTCTATAAGTTTAGTATAAGGAGAAATTTCAAAAGGATTTCGAGAAATCTTAAAGTAATCCTGCATCAATGGGTCATCTTTTAGAGGGTTTTCTTGAATTTCTGTTTGAGCTGTTTGAGCTTTTTCAGCTTCTTTACTTTTATCTTCTTCGTTATTGTTTTCTTTCTCTTTACTATCTTCTTTATCTATTTTTTTGCTTTTTTTTACACTTTCTTCTTCTTCATCTTCATCTTCATTTTCATTTTCATCGTCTATTTCACCATCTGTAATTTGGAAAATTTTAGGATTTGCCTGTAGATTTTTTGCAGGCATTTGTATACTTTCAGGTTTGGGACGATTTTTAAACCAATTTAATCCCATAACTATTGATAATATTATCAAGCTAAGAAAGAATAGTTGTCTTGCTTTCATTATGACTAGTATTAATCCTCTTCTTCCTCTTCTTCTTCTTCTTGACCAGCTGGAATTTCTGTTGAAATAACATCTGGCAAAAGAACAGTAGTTACAATTAAAGAAAGATCAAAAGTTCCGCTTGCATTTATTTTCAAATTAGGTATCGGCATAAAAGTAGTTTTATTATCTAATTCGATTAACCTCATAAAAGTAAGCAATTTTGTTAAATCCCCAGAATATGCAAATTGAACAGAAAATTTCTTTGCATCAACTACACCCAGTTTCATCGGAACATCTTGCAAAGGTGCTATATTTCTAATTTTCATACCAGCTTGAGTAGCGAGTTCTCTAACTTTTTTAATAAACGTAGTTCGTTCGCTTACCTTATAACAAAGTGCCTGTGCTTCATTCCATTTTTTCTTTTTTTCTTCTATATCTATTTTTATATCTTCAAGTTTGTTTGCTGCATTTTCGAAACTCTTACGTTCCTTAGCAATACCTTTATGCTTTTTTAATTCTTTTTCTATTAACAAAGCCTTTGGAGAATACATAAATTTCCAAACAACAAAAGCTATAGCGATCACTACTATAACAGGCGGTGCAAATTTTTTGGGGTCTTCTTTTGCACTTTGTAACCAATCAGATATTTTGAATTCTTCTGCCATTATTATTCTTCGCCTTCTTCGCCTTCTTCATCTTCTTCTTCATCATTTTTATCGTCTTCAGTTTTATCTTTATTAGAATCTTTGTCGAGATAAAGCTCTTTCAAATCTATAGCACTTCTAATTATGAATTTGATAAAATATCTTTCAGAATCAATTGTTTCTTCATTAGCAGAAATAACATCAGGATTTACAAATATTTTGCTTTGATTTATCTGCGATTGAAAAAGGAAAACGTTATCTGACTTATCAGCATGACCATTAATTTCTATAGAAGCATTATTTGTGTTCATATTATTATCATCTATTTTAAACGTAACATCTGTAATATATATTTCCTCTGGAACAAGAGATAGAAGCACTATAATAAGCTTAGAGTATAGTATTTTATATTTTCTTAACTCTTCAGATAAGTTTGTAAATTTGCTAAGATAATTCTGTTCTCTTAACAATCTATCAACTTCTGATTGTTCGTCTTTCAATTTCTTCAAATCTATTTCCATAGCTTTGTATTCTTTTCTTACTTTGTCTAACCTCTGATTTACAATAACGACAGGAAGAATAGCTGAAATCAACAAGACCAAAATAATGATTCCTGCTATGATTCTTAATTTTTTTTCATCTAATTTAAATAGCTTTTCAGATAAATCACTAAAATTAGTATCAAATTTAGAGCTTACATTAGAGAAATTAAATGCGCTTACAGCTGGTCCGCTTTTGCTTTTCCCTGGAGTAATAATATGAGTAAAATTAATTATACTTGGAGATTCTAAATATAAACCTGTTCCCAAAATGGGAGCTAATCCAGAAGCTTCTGCCTTACGCTTATCTTCTGAAAATTTAATCTCACCTATTCTCATAGAACCATAAGGATCTGCTAAAGATGTTGGAACTTCCAAGCTTTCTTCTATAAACTCTTTAAAGTTTTTCATAGAAGCAGTTCCACCAGAAAGAATAATCATATCTATACCATTAGATTCTCCACTTTGAGAAATATAGAAACTTATAGACAATTGAATGTTTTGAAAAATCTTTTCAACACCCTCGAAAATTTTAATAGCAGCAAATTTTTCTAGCCCTTTTAAGCTTTCTACATCATCTGGTGGAATAACACCAATTTTATGTTTTAATTCAGTAGCTTCTGTATAATTAGCTGGTTTAACTTGCTGTCCATCAATTTCCCCTCCTGCAAAAATACTATCAGTAATCAATGCTCCAGCCATGTTAATATCACGATAGAACTGAATTTTATTATCCTTAAAAATTATAACGGATGTTGTGCTATGACCAGAGTGTATTATAGCAACTTTCTTACCATTCTCACTAAATGGAGCTAACTGGTTAGCTAACGCCAATTGTAAAGCATTTGGCAATGTAATGATTCCATCTAGAGTTAAGCCAGCACCTTTAAGATTTCCATTTAAATAATCAACGGTATCTTTTTGTAAAGCAGCTGCCATTATCTGCACTAAAGGCTTATCCTCTTTTATTATTTCCCCTTCAATTGTATAGCCTAATACTGCATTGCCCATAGAAAAAGGCATTTGTTTGTTCGCTTCTAATTCAACAGCTTCACCAAACTTATTTTTTTCCTTTTCGTTAGGAGGTGGAACTTCTATGCATCTAACAGTTACTTCTCGATTTGAAGCAAAGGTTATAGCTTTCTTCGTCTGAATATTGTTATCATATAATAATTCTGTAATATGTGTTGTTAAAAGTTGGCGTAGTTCTTTTAAACAATATTCTTTTACGTCATCACGGCTCATCTGCTCTCTTTGGTCCTCAGTCAAATCTTTTTCAAAAGCAGGAATAGGTAAAGTTGCCAAAGTTTTAAGCATAGCTTGGTTTTCGTCATTTCTTTCAATATAGACGAATTTGACAGAATAAGCTCCAATGTCGATAGCAACAAATGGCTCTTGTTTATTTTTCGATGAATTTGCCATACCTATATATTATAATATGTCTGAAGTTTAATTTCTATACTATAATAAAAAACTCTCAAATAGTTAATTTGAAATATACTACTATTCCCTTTAAACTTTTTCCTATACCCTCTTATCTCTTTTTAATAATTGATTACAGAGGTATTCGTAGCGTTCACGTTTATCTGAATCAGCAAAATGTTTTTCTCTAAATTGCTCTTGACTATTAGAATAATCTAAAACTTCATCTCCGAATTGTTCACTTGCCAAATCGAAAACGCAATTTTCCACAACATTATAACAATGGTAACTTCCATCAGGAAGCAATATTCCATAAACTTTCCCACCAAAAATATCTTGTGCTAAAAAAGCGGTAATTGAACATTGCCCTAAAGTTTTATTATTTTCACTCCAATCTTTGCGTAATCTTGGGGCGCATGAATATTTGCTCCATATATTTGAAAGTGCATCATAAAGATCTTTTGGATTGTTTATTCCTTCATATTTATTATTTATTGGGGAGCAATTTGCATTTTTCCAGCCGTAGAATTTATAAGCCATTATTTTTCTCCTATATGTCATAATAAACAAAGTATAATGTTTTATCTTTGCAAAATCAAATAATTACTCATCTCTAATTGTTCTATTGATTATTGATATAGGTTATATTAAACTTATACAGCAAAGTATTTTATGAGGTGATTCTTATGCCACTTTTTGTAGTCAATGAAAAAATAGAAAATTTAGATATAGATGCTATCGTATTGCCTTTTTATGAAGAAATTAAAAACTATTATAAAACTAATTATTATAATTCTAAAAGCTTGTATGAAATATATAATACAGTTATTGGAGAGGAAAATGCTGAAAAATTAACTGAACTAAAAAATAAATTAAATAGCAAGATTGAACAAATATCTAGAATAAAAAATATATTAGACAAAAGAATAGATTATTTTGACTACAAAATTCCTATAATAAAACAAAACATTCAAGGAATGGATGTTGATTTTAATAAAGATATTAACAATTACAGATGGCATTTTTACCCAAAAACAATAAAATCAAATGTTAGATATGATGTTGCCTTTCTAAATAATGAAGAAAATAAAAGAAATATATTAATAGAACGTAAAACAAAAATAGAAAAACTAGAAGATGATATAAAAGATGATTTGGACAATATTGAGAATAATAAATTACAGCTTAATTCTTTTCTTGATAAAAATTTTATTTCTATAAATTATAAATTTAATAAAAAAATACATTTAAATGATATTTATGAAGAAATAATAAAATTTGCAATAAATCATAAATTGTCAAAGATAGCCATACCTATAATAGATTTCTTTAATATGCCTAACAATAATTACTATATTAGAAGTGCTAGAAATTCTGTCAGATATTATTTAAAAAAATCAGAAAATGATATAACTGTTTATTTAGTATTAACAGACACAAATAATGAATATTGCCAAGATAGCGAACCAGAAGAAAATATTTATGAGAAAATAGCTTCTGTCTATGAAAGACACAATAATGTAGATAAATATGAGATTGAAGAGAAAGCAAAAAAAGAGTTTGAAAAATATAATGAGTATTTAAATAAAAAAAATCAGTATAAATTATTAAAAAATAAAGAAGAATCACTATGTTCAGAAGAAGAAAAAAAATTTATGAATTCTTTTTGGCATCTTGAATTTGAATATAGAGATTTTAATTATAATAAACAGTATTCTGATGATGATTACCTTGAATATTACTATGATTATCTTCTTTATAGGCAAAAGCATTATAGGTTTTATGATGAAAATGACTATGAAGAAATCGTTAATGAATCTGATACATCAGATTTAACTTACTGGGATGAAAATGCTTTTTGGGAAAATATTAATTACCTAAGTGAAAAACGTGGTATTCAATTTAGTATAGATCCAAGTGATTTTCCTAAACGCAGAAAAAATAACGAAAAAATATTAAAACAACTAGGTGAAAACATAAAGCTTCGTATAAAACTAGGAGAAAAACTCGAAGCTAAATTAAAAGATAAATTTGAAGATATAATATTTGAAGAATGTTATGAAAAAATATCAAGTGAAGTCGAAACGCTTCACAATGAAATACAATCACTAATCTCTGCAAAAGAAGAAAGCTTTTCCCAGATGGTTTTGAGAATAATTGAGAGAAGTGAACGAGATAGAGTTACTTGCTACAAAGCCGCCAATGTTAATAAAAATATTTTCTCAAAAATAATGAAAGATGCCAATGGAGATGAAAATGAAGATGGCACTCCTTATGTTTATAAGCCTGATAAAAAAATAGCTTTTGCTTTTGCTATCGCTCTAAGATTAAAAATAGATGAAGCCAATGAGTTATTAAGAAAAGCTGGTTTTGCATTTGCCCATTATCCGCTAGATATAATTGTTAAATCATTTATTGAAAAAGGAATTTATGATATTGATATAGTTAATCAATATCTTTTCAGATTTCATCAGCCTTTGCTAGGAACTACAACTAGAGATTAAAAATGAAACAGGTATTTATTAATTATAAAAAAGCTAGATTTAACATGTTTATAAGAACAATTTATAATATTGTTTCTGATAGATTAAATAGAGGAACTATATTTGAAAAAATAAAATTTCATTTTTTTCATTTTTTGAAATTTCATGATTTTTTATCAATCAAAAAATGTTTTTTTACAATATTAATATATTGTTTCGGTGGCAGATTAATACATAAAATACTCGGCTTCAATATTAACAAAGAGAATGAATTAATTATTTCTCAATTGTCGTTAGATAAAATCAATAAAACGTTTTATCATTGGGCTCCTAAAGAAAAAATAAATATAATATCAAAAGAAGGTTTGTTGCCTAAAAAAAATCATAATTATGTTTATATGACAGATAATTCTGATTTCATTAAAAATCAAGGTTATTTATTTTCTAAAACATTAAAATCTTTTAAAAGAGATAGTGTTTTTGTGTTATTTGAAATCAATACGTCTAAGCTTGCTGAAAAGTATAAAATATATAAAACTTTCAAAAAACATGAGTTTGTTGTTGAAAAAGTTCCTCTAGATTGTTTATTAAATCTGCATTTTTGTAAAAATAGTTATTAATAGGAGATTATTTATTAAAATGAAGCTTTTTTTAATTCCATTTAAAGCAGAAGCCAAAGTTTTAATATCAATACTTCCAAATTGTAAAAAAGTTCCAAATTCTTTCTTTAAAAACCGTTGGGAATATAAAAACGGCGAAATAATAAGTTGGGATGAAGTT
>CAJOQX010000318.1 GCA_905236865.1 Candidatus Rifleibacteriota bacterium | reverse complement strand
CTTCTTTTCCATGAAGTGTGGACGGATCTTGAATTTGAAATAGGGTAGGGGAATCAATTTTGCTCAACTCTGCCGCCAACGTTGTCATATATTGAAAAGATGCAGCAGTTACCACCGTTACAGAAACACCTGTTTTCTTAGTGTAGTATTTTGCAAGTTCTTGCCATGCTTGATCTTGTTCTGGTTTAAAATTTAAATAGTAAACAGAACCAACATCAGTATCAGCCTTAGAATTTAAGAAACCAATCTTACCTGTAGCAAAACCTATTATTAAAGCTAATACAACAAGAATATATAATATTTTTTTTGTCATAGTTAAAACCCCTTCAATAAAAATTATTCTAACATAATTTTTTATAGTTGAAAGTAAAAATTATAAAAGTTGAATTTAAATATTTAACATATTAGGATTAAAAAAAAACACTAGGAAAATTGAAATATGGATAAACTAGATATAATAAATATAATATTTGTTTGTTTTTTATTTCCAATATTTTTATTCATCATTATTAAAAACTTATTAAAAGAAAATAATTTTTCATTTAATAAAATATTATTTTCTTTTAACTATATTTTATAACATTGTTAATTGGAGGAATAAATATTAATTATAATCAAATTAACAAAGATAGTCGTAAAATGTTAGAAAAATATGAATGGAAGAGAAAACATTAATCTTTAAAAAAATAAAGTTATATAGAAAGAATAAATAAAATATGATGTACCTATTTGATATATTAAACGATATATTTATTGTAGTTGCAATTCCTGTCTATATTAGATTTGCTTGGAAGTTTTATTTTGAAGATAAAAAATTAAACGATAAAGGAAAAACAAGAGCAATTATTATTTGTATGGTTTCAATGGTTATGGTTGCTCTTAATTTTTTATATGTTATAAATAATGACCAAGAACATAAAATTCTATATGAATGTCATCATAGCTTAGATAGACTTCAAAGAGCTTTACTGTTATATGAAAAGAATCATTTAAGTAAAAATATAGATGATTCTGAAAAAAAACAGAAACTTGATTTATTAAAAGAGAAAAGAGAAAAAAATACTAAATTAAACAATGAAGTTGATATTCTTAAGAACTCACAAAATTTTAATAAATTAGATGAAATGCTAGATACTAATAAAGAAGAAAGAATAGAAGTAAAAAATAGAGTATTATCATTCAAACCTGAGAATATTGATGAATATAATAAATTAATTAAAGAATTAAAAAAACTGGAATTGATTTATAATTGGTCTATAGAAAAACAAAAAAATTGTTTATATGGTGTTGAATATATTAATGATGTTGTTGATGTTTATTGCTCAAATCACGGTTCATTAAATAAACAATCTAAATGTTATTTTAGTAAGGAAGAAAAAGAACGAACTGATAACTATAGACTTATTAAGTCTTTAATAATTTTCTTTTTTACTGTATGTAGCGTAACTTTTGTCATAAATGGTTGTAAATTTGATAGAAGCAAATATAAATCTTTTATATTATATAAAGATAGTAAATAAGCTATAAGTTATAGATTCAATTAATAAGGTAAATATTTTTAGAAATAATAATGAAAGAAGTATGAATTTTAAATATGAAATTTTCACAATTATTATGTAACCTTTACAATTTAAATTTTCCCAACTATTTGAATTTAGATTATTAGGTTTACATAATATATATTATCAGACGTTTTAGAATTCTAAAAAATAAATACCTACTCAAAGATGAGAAATTAATTATGTATGATATTAAAATACTAAACAATTTATTTGTATAACTATTAAATAATAAATTATCATGAATTTAAAATAAGATATTTATTAAAAAAAGAAACAGCTGAAAAAATAATAAAGCACAATCTACAACTGTTTCTTTTTGATAATCTTAAAGAAAAAACAAAATTCTTTTATTTTTTTTCTTTGTTTTGTTCTTTAAATTCAACAGTACCAAATATCTGATTCTTTCCAATTTCTTTCAATAAAGAAGATTTCAAATTATTATAATAATCTTCATCTGTTAATTTAAATTCATATTTAGACAAATCAGTAATCAACTCTGGCGATTCATCTTCATCGTCATCATCATCGCTTAACTCATCTTCTGATTCAACTTCTGATTCATTAACGCCAATTACTTCATTTTCATCATCTTCTTCATCAACGTCATCCTCATCATCATCATCATCTTCTTCTTTATTAATTTCATCAGATTCGTCTTCTATAAAAATAGCATAAATTGGGATAAATCCTTCTTCATTGTTAAATTTAATTTTAACAAGATTTTTACCAACAGCAATAATTTCAACTTCTTCACAATCATCTATAAAACCAATTTTTTTACCGTTTGAATCATATATATCTGTTGGAATATCAGTTTCTCTAATAAAAGAAATATTTTCTAATTCGATATTTACATTATAATTGCTTACATATCCATTACCTTTCTCACTTCTAACAATATAATGGTTATTTTGTTCTCCGATGATTTTTACTTTATCTCCATTGTCTAGGTAAGCAATTATTTTACCATAAGGCTTATTTAGAAGGAATGCTTTATCTTTTATATAAGGCAAAACAGTTTGTTCTTTATTGGGAATAATTCTTTTGTTTATTCTATCTATTATTTTTTGTATGGTTATTTCACTTTGATTTACATGACTTATATTATTGTTATCATTATTAAACTGATTATTTGTATTAGATTCTAAATGATTAAAACCTTGTGCATTTGAAACATTTAGCAATAGATTAATAAATATAAAAAAGAAAAATGCCTTTTTCATTTAATTACCTCCGTTAAATTTTGTCTATTATATATATTTTTCTTTGATTTGTATATTAATTAGATTTTTTTCTAATAATTCAAATTTAAAAATTAACTTGACTACTAAGCATTAACTTATTAGAATATGCACTATGAATTTAACATACTTAACATCTGAAGAACTTAATAAAATAGATAAACCCAATACATTTGTTATTGTACCCTTGGGTTCTGTCGAACAACATGGTCCTCATCTTCCTTTTGGCACAAAAACTTTTATTGCTGAAACTATAGCTTTTATGGCTGCAAATAAATTAAAAAGCGAAGAGTATAGCTGCATAATAGCTCCAACGGTATCATTTATGCCTTGCCAAAATAATGTTGGTTTCCCAAGTTATTTTTCAATGTCGGCTAGAACATATTCAGATGCATTATATGATATTGGTTCTTCTTTTGCAAATGATGGTTTTAAATGTTTATTTTTTGTAAATATGTCCGTATCTTTAGATGCTCTAAAAGCAGTAAGTTCTGCAATTGAGGATTTAAATCAAATTAAAGGTTTTATGGCCTTCGACCCTATGTCTTTATGGCATTTTTCAGATGATGAAAAAATTGATGATTATCTAAAGAATCTAAATATTGATTCAAAAAATGAAATTCATGGTGATATAAAAGAAACAAGTGCCCTACTTTCATTAGATCAAACATTGGTAAAAAGTCAAATTTATAAAACTCTTCCAGATTGTAAGGTTAATAAAAGCTGGGAAATGTTAAAGGGTAATTACTCTATTAAAGAAATGGGTTCTAAAACTGGTTATTTGGGTTCACCTTCAAAAGCTACCAAATTATTTGGAAGTTTGTATCTAGAAGAAGCTTCAGTAGCATTATCAGAATCTATGAAATTTGTTAGTGAAGGTAATGAATTACCTGAGTTACCATTAACTATTAGAATGTTATTAAAAATGATAAATTTAGACGATTTATCTTAATTTATATTTTTTTTATACTTATCATATTTGTTTCCAAGGCAAACGCAAACTTTATCTTTTATTAATGGAAGCTTTCATAGATTGTCACGCATCTATTAGAGGCTCGCAGAGATTGTACGAAAACTCGACATTTGCTAAAATTTTAATGCACAGGCATTTGTCTTTGCCCCCTTTTGTAAAGGGGGATTAAGGGGGATTTTAAAATAATTAGATTAACATAATTATAAGCTAAAAAGCTAGTTTTCTGACAGTCTCAAGCAATAATGGTTATAACACAGACCATCGTTAGCAAAAACAAATCCCCTATCTCTTATCTCCCATCTCTAGTTTTGTCTAATAGTTTTGATTAAATAAGTTTACATAATATTGATGATTTTAATTGTTTGTCTGGTTTAATATTATATAATAATTTATTGAATATAATATTTTAATAAATCGACAACCAAAAAATACTAATTTTTATGTAAAACTACTCATTGACAGTTGACAAGTTTCCGAAATATCAATATCATCAAAAAAAATTTAACATTTGTGGAGCTTTTATGACAAAAATAACTGATTATTTTGGTGAATTAGTATTCAACAAAAAAGTAATGCGTGAACGTTTAAGTAATGATACCTATGAAAAATTAATGGCAACTATATATAATGGCTCTCCACTCGATGATTCTATAGCAGAAAATATTGCTCATGCAATGAAAGAATGGGCAATAAGTCAGGGAGCAACACATTTCACTCATTGGTTTCAACCACAACGTGGTGGAACTGCCGAAAAACATGATTCTTTTATTACCTATTCTCATGATAATGAAATAATTGAAAGATTTTCAGGAAAACAACTCATACAAAGTGAGCCTGATGCTTCTTCCTTCCCTTCTGGTGGTATAAGATCTACATTTGAAGCTAGAGGTTATACAGCTTGGGATCCAACTTCCCCTGCTTTTTTGCTAGAAACAGGTAAAACCAAAACTCTAGTTATACCGTCAGTATTTCTCTCTTGGACTGGTGAAGTTCTTGATTTAAAAACACCATATTTACGTTCTGTAAGATGTTTAAATGATGCTTGTATTAAATTACAAAGAATATTAGGTAATAGACTTGCAAGAAGAATCACAGTTAATTGCGGTCCAGAACAGGAATACTTTATTGTATCTAAAAAGCTATATGATACCCGTCCAGATTTAAGAATTTGTGGTCGAACTCTATTTGGTGCTGTTCCACCAAAAGGCCAACAGATGGAAGACCATTATTTTGGCGCTATTCCCGAAAAAATGACAAGATTTATGGAAAAATTAGACCATGAACTTTATCGAAGAGGGATACCAGCAAAGACCCGCCATAATGAAGTTTCACCAAATCAGTTTGAGCTTGCTCTATTGTTTGAAGATGCTAATTTAGCAATAGACCATAACTTACAAGTAATGAATGTTATGAAAGGTGTTGCAGACGAATTTGGTTTTGTTGTACTTTTGCATGAAAAACCTTATGCAGGAGTAAACGGATCAGGTAAACACGTAAATTGGTCTATTAGCGATAATACAGGTGCAAATTATCTTGAACCCTCTGCTTCACCATTAAAAAATATTAATTTCTTATTAACACTTGGTGCTTTAATGCTGGGAGTTGATAAATTCGGAGGTCTACTTAGAGCTTGTGTTGCTGATGCAGGAAACGATCACCGACTTGGTGCTAACGAAGCTCCGCCTGCTATTATGTCTATATATTTAGGCGAATACTTAACTAACTTAATCGATCAAATAGAAAACATTGATAATCTTAACGAACAAACAATGGCTAATATAAACCTAGGTGTTCGTAATCTTCCAAAAATTTCCAAAGATTACTCCGATAGAAACAGGACTTCACCTATTGCTTTCACAGGTAATAAATTTGAATTTAGAGCTGTTGGTTCATCTCAAAACCCATCTGAAGCGGTTACTGTGCTAAATCAGATTTGTGCTTACGGTCTATTTATAATAGAAAAACGTATGATGCAAGAAAAAGGCAAAGATGTTAGAGAAAATGCTCTTAGAGTTCTAAAAGAAGTGTTTAAAGAAACTCGAAGAATTCGTTTCGAAGGGAATGGCTATTCTGATGCTTGGCAGAAAGAAGGTGCTAGTCTAGGTCTTCCAAATGCAAAAAATACGCCAGCCGCCCTACCCTCTTATCTTACCAAAGATGTAATAGATTTAATGGAAGGAACTCATGTATTAACAGAACGAGAATTAAAAGCTAAGGTTGATATTAAGCTTGAAACTTATATAAAAACCAAGGAAATTGAATTTAAGACAGCTATAAATATGGCTAGAACATTAATTCTTCCTGCCATAACAAAACAGATTTCGCTTACTGCTGGTGCTGTTGCTAATATGAAAAATGCAGGCTGTAATTCCGAATTATTATTACAAGATGCAAAAACTTATGAAGTTCTTTATTTAAAAATAAAAGAGAAAATAATTGAATTAGAAGAACAAGTTAATACTTCTAAAAAAGATATGTTTAGTAAAGCAAATTTCTATGCGGATATAGCAGAAAAAACACTATTAGAACTTAGAAAAGTTGTAGATAAAGCAGAAGAATTAGTGGCTAATGAATTTTGGCCTATGGCTAAATATCAAGAATTACTGACTATATTATAAAGATATTTATATCGAGATTAGCGACGAGTAAGCTTGATATATTCAGTTGTATAGAGAGTATAATGATTCTCTATACAACTGGTTTTATTTTATCTTAGTGATTCAAGATAATAAATTGAGGCTAATATTCCATCGCCAAAACAACTACTACCCTGCATTGCAATCATACCATCATTAGTATAACCTAAGAATAAATCTGAAAAAGCAGCATTGAAACTTAAATCGTAATTATTCCCTTCTATTTCTATAACTTCACCAAAACTTTCAAATTTATTCTTTTCGTTAACAGGTACAAATAATGAACCAGAAGAAAATCTTTCTTCTTTTAAATATTTGGCTATTTTTAATGAAATATCTTTAGTTGTTATTTGATTATTATTTTCTTTTATAGTTAAGCAACAACCATTATTATTTAAAAATGCTTTAGGCCCTTTCAAATCTCTTTCAAAAAGGATTTTTAAATTTTCATTTCGCTGCATTATTTCAAATAATTCATTAAAAGGAGAATCAAAATTAGAAAAGCTCAAACCTTTTTCAATAAACGGATCTGCAAAACCAGCCAAGTGCTTTATATAGAAACTTGCTATGTCTGTTGTTCCTATTACTGCTTCTTTAGAGGGCAAATTAATATATGTAGTTTTTAAATCCTGTTCATCAAAAAGTCCACCATGTGTTGAAATTGGTGTAACTTTTATTGAATCATTGTTTCCTACTTCTTCAATATATAAGCCAATAGGCATTGACTTAGTGGTTATAGCAAAAGAAATAGCTGAAAGTGGAATTGATATGTCTGACATAAAAACATTTATACCCCACCCTTTTATACTTTCAGCTATTTTTTCAGTAAATACTTTTGCTTTAACATCAGCAGAAAAAGCCATTAAAAGGCTTGGATAATCTTTACAAAGGTTTTTAATATGCAAAACCAAACTTGCAAATTCAGGTTTATTTTGCCAAGATGAATCGCAAATTTGGTTTTTAGGAATTATTAGTGGATATATCGGGCTCATGCAAAAATTGCAGCTCCACCTAACAATACTGCATCGTTTTGGAATCTGGCTTCTCTTATTAAAATGCCTTTATTTGCAACTGGAAGAATATGTTTTTTCATGGTTTCTTCCAATACAGGCATAAATATATCTTTAAGAGCCATCATTCCACCGCCAAGAAGTACAACTTCAGGATTCAAAAGAGTATGAACATTAGCAAGTGCTATCCCAAGATAATAACCTACTCTTTTTATTGCTTCTATAGCTAATTCATCGTTTTGTTGAGAAGCTTTACCAATAATTGGACCTCTGACTGCATTAATGTCATTATTAACCATTTCGCTAATTATACTTTTACGACCCTTTTTGAGTTCAGCTTTTACATAGTTTTCCATGCCTGTGCCAGAAGAGTAAGCTTCTAAGCAACCATGTTTGCCACAACCACAAACAGGTCCATCTGGATCAAGACAAATATGACCAATTTCACCAGCAGAATTTGTTGTTCCGTTTAATAGCTGACCATTGATAACCCAACCAGAACCAACACCTGTTCCTATAAAAATATTACCAAAATTAGATAAACCTTTGCCGTTACCAAACTTCTGTTCTGCAACTGTAGCGGCTCTAACGTCATTCAAAACTTTAACAGGCAAATTAAGAGCTGTTTCTAAGGTTTTGCCTAAGGGAGCATTTTCCCAATTAAGATTTGGAGCATAAATAACTTCGCCTGAATCTGGATTTATTTGACCAGCAGCACCAATTCCAAGACCTCTAATATCTTTTAATGGAATATCACCAACTACTGTTTTTACAGCTTGAAGTATTGTGCTAATTACTCCATCAAAACCAGATGAAGCTTGAGTTGGCAAAACAGATTTTTCTAGTATTTCACCATTGTTACAAAGACCAACAGCTACTTTTGTTCCGCCTAAATCAACGCCAATACTTAGATTCTTATTATCAGCCATTTAATTACTCCTTGTTATTTATGAGAAAAAATATCATTAACTAGAAAAGTATTGCATATTTCTTTACTGCTTAAATTAGCATTTTTATTAAAACTAGTAAATACTTTTTTAATACTAAATACCGAAATTAAACAATATAAATTATAAAATTTATTTCACTTAAAAAAGTTTCTAGCTAATTTGATAAGTATATTAAACTTACCTTTAACAAAAGGAGAATCAGGCAATGAGTCTAAGAAATATTTTCCATAAAATTTATTGATTATTCTCGTGTCTAATATCCAAACAGTTCCTCTGTCTCTTTTTGTTCTAATAAGCCTTCCAAAGCCTTGTTTCAATTTTATTGCAGCCATTGGCAATTGATAGTCTTTAAAAGGATTACCACCATCTTCCTTTATTCGTTCATTTCTTGCTTCTAATACAGGGTCATTTGGAGAAGCAAAAGGCAATTTCAAAATAATCAAGTTTCTTAATGATTCACCAGGAATATCTACACCTTCCCAAAAAGAATCTGTTCCAAACAAAACTGCATTCCCATCTTCTTTAAAAAGTTCTACCAAATATTGTCTGTCAAAATCGCCTTGTTTATAACAGTTTATACCTTGTGCATCAAGAATTGGAGAAATATTATTGTAGAACATATTTAAATGAGAATAAGAGGTACAAAGAACCAAAGTTCCACCTAAAGAAGACTTTATAATTTCTATTATAGGTTGAGTAGCTTGTTCAACGAATAATGAACTAGAAGGGTCTGGCAAATCAGAGGGTACAAATAATCTAGATTGTTCCTGATAATTAAAAGGAGATTGATAACGTCCTTCTATAAGATTATTTGAAACTTCAACATCATTTAGACCTAATCTGCTTTTCAAGAAATTAAAATTTCCGCCAGTAGTCATTGTTCCAGAAACCATTATTGTGCACGCAATTTTGCTAAAGCAATAATCAACCATTTGCTGGGAAACAGTTATTGGAAGTGAAGAGAATGAAGTATATTTTCCTGTCTTACGTACATTAGTTGTAAAAAAATGAACAAAATTACAACGATTTTCTGTTTCTAACTCAAACATCATTTCGATATTTTTAGAAAGTTCATCAAGACGACCAGCATAATTGTTTAATTCAGTAAATGGAACTTCATAAATAGCATTATCGTCTTCAAAATTTTCTACCGCTGTATTTAAACGTCTAGCAATCTTTTTCATAGTTGATGATAAATGTTTTAATTCATCTTTTAGCTTTTTGGCTGTGGCACTTAAAACAGTGAATTCATTTGATTTTTCTTGTTTTGGAGTTACTCTAAGTCTATATTCACCAAGTTGAGAACTTTCATTAATTAAAAATGAAGTGATAGAATCAAATAATACTTTAGAAATGTCAGCTATTTCCATTCTTGAGGGAATAAGTATTGAATTTATATCGTTTAATAGACTTTCTCTATCAGAATCGCTAATATCACCATGCTTAAAGGCCAAAGCGTTAGTTAATGTGCAAAGAGTGCCAGATTCACGTTTACCACGTTTATGATAAATCTTATTTAATATCTTTTGGAAACCTGTTGCGGTTGTTCTATAGCCAAAATGCTTTGTTGCGGTATCTTCAAGATTATGGGCTTCGTCCATTATTATGGCTTTACAAGCAGGTATTACTGCTGTTTGTGAATATTCATTCGTATCTGCTCTTAACGCCAAATCAGAAAATAACAAAGAATGATTAACTACTAATATGTCAGCTTCAGCAGCTTTTCGTCTAGCGTTATAAAAGAAACATTCATTGTAATCGGGGCATTTTACACCTGGACAGCTATCTTTATCGCAACAAACTTTATCCCATAAAGATTCAGAAGGAACCCATGTCAAATCACTTAAAGAGCCATCTTCAGTTTTATCTGCCCAAGCTACAAGTTTTTGAAACTGTGGAAATTCCAGTTCATCGAGTAAGAAATCCGCATTATCGCTAACCGTAGCTTCTTTAATTCTTCTTAAACAAATATAGTTTGTGCGACCCTTTAAAAGACAATATTTAAATTCAAAAGGTAAAATACTTTCCAAAAAAGGCAAATCTTTTTCTATAAGTTGATACTGTAAGTTAATAGTATTAGTTGAAACACAAACCCTACAACGATTTTTATTTGAATAGAAAATTGCAGGAATTAGATAAGCCATACTTTTACCGATACCTGTTTCACCTTCTAATATAGCATGACAAGGTTCGTTCAAAGCTTCTGTTATCTTTCCTATTAATTCTATTTGCCCTTCTCTTTCTTCATAATTCTTAAGTTTATCTGCAATAGGACTATTTTCAGAGATAAAGGCAACCATCTCTTTTTTGCTTAAAAGCTGGGGTTGTTCTTCAATATAAGGTTCTACAACAACATAAAAATCACTACAATCATTATTATGTATAGCAAAACCTATTCCAGATTTCCCACAAATTGAAGCTATAGCTAAATCTGGTTCTGACGGCTTTAATCTTCCTGAAGGATGATTATGCAACAAAACTTCGCCAGGTCTAAGGCTTTTAAGAATCGCTGGAGCAGAATCAATTGTGCCTCTTGATAAAATACGAACTTCCGAATATTGATCTGGAGCAATACATAGAGCAGCAGAAGTTACTTCGCAACCTCCTGCACGTTCTATTTCATCTTTTAAATATTGCCTGTCATATTCATTTAAAGTAACAGGCGAAACTTTTTTCTTTCTTGTAACCACACATCACACTCATTTATAAAGTCACATTAATACCATTGTTGTGGATTCATATAATCGGCTTATAACCTGGTAATCAAGTTTTCAATTTTCAACTTTCAACTTTCTCTTCATTAACTTTCTCTAACTTTGAGGGAGTTTTAAGTATAGATAGCATTTTAATCATATCTTCATTTTTACCTTCTTCTGCCAACTGGTAAATACTCTTGTCGTCTTTTGTTTTAACTGTTATATCTGAACCTGCGGAAATAAGCAATCTTACAGCTTCTATATTATTACATCTGATAGCGGCAAGTAATGGAGTATCAAAATTATCATCACGTCGTTCTAATATAACTCCATAACCTAGTAAAGTAGCAAGACAGTTAAATTGTTTTTCTACTACAGCCATTAAAATAGGAGTAAAACCAAATTTATCTTTAATTTCAGGGTCAGCTCCACTATCGATTAGCAGTTTGACGATTTCATAATGCCCCATTTTTGTAGCTTCTAATATTGCAGAATGACCAGATATTACTTCACATCTATGAACATCAGAACCTTTTTTTATAAGCATTTCTACAGCTGGTCTATTACCAATTTGAGAAGCAATCAACAAAAGAGTCATTCCTACTTCATCGTTTTCATCAACAATTGTAGGATATTCATCTATTAATTTTGATAGTTCATCAAGTTTATTTTCTAGCAATAGATTTTTGGCATCAGGAAATTTATTTGAAATAACCATGGACTGAGGTATTTTTGATACTTCATCTATATATTCCATCAATCTTTCTTTAGGCAAATCTTCATCTTTTTGATCAAGTAACTTTGTAATTTCAGGTAATGAATTTATTAATATTGCAGCAATAGTTAAGCTTCGGCTTTGCCTATAATTAGAAAGTAAACATTCTAAGCCTTGGACATATAAAACGGGTATTTTACTACTTTTTCCAACTCCTGTTATAAATCTAGCAAAACTGAAATTTAAACAAGGTTGTTTTAATCTTTCAAAATAAATACAGGCATTTTGGGCTTTTTGTATACGCATTACTTGTTCTTTATCATGGAAAGATGTTGTCCAAGCTAATCTTGATAATTTATTGCATAATACAGCATCACCTTTTGCACAAGCTATTTCAGCACAAACAGATGTTAAAAAAGTAGTTTGTATATAATCAAATACAAAAGGATGAGTTTCTTCGCCTAGAAATTCGTTTAAAGCTTCATCATCATGGTCTAGTTTAATTAAACAGATAAACTTATAATATTTTTGCCACCCAAACATTATTGGATCAACAGGTTCTTCTGCATACATTCTTTGTTTCATTTCATTACAAAGAGCTAATGCTTTTTCATAATTCTTATTTGTAATAAGATTCATTATTTCTTTAAGGTATACATCATATAATTTCTGTTTTTCCATTTTAATCTCCATTTTGGATTGCCTATCATTGAGCAATTATAATAACCTTTATTAATTAATAAAACAAGAGTTAGAAAAAAATAATGAAAATAAAAAAGACGCTTTTATTATTAAGCGTCTTTTTTAGAATATAAATGAAAAAAGATTAGAAATGTATTTCTAAACCACCTAATGTTACTCTGCCTTCTTCGGCTACATTATGTCTGATTCTTTTTCCTTCATCATATAAGTCTTTTATTTTCACATATCCTGTAAATCTATCATTGATCTTATATTTTACAGCTAAGTCTGATCTATTATAATCGCTAACATTTACAAGATTTGGCGGAGCTCCATTAATTCCCACGTAAGCTTTACGACCTGATTCAGCCCTTCTTGTAAAATCTAACATTAATCTATCATTTGTATAACTAAAACCTACGTCAAGTATTTTTTCTGGTTCATAAGATAAATGATTACCATTTTTATCTTCAGGAATTTGAGCTGTTGCTTTTAAAGTTAAAGCAAAAAATTCTTCAAATTTAAATTCACCTCTAAATGTGATGCCTTTTCTTTCTGCATCTGCATAAGCAATTCTTGAACTTAATAATCTCATTCCTTGAAAATTATCTTCGTCATAATACGTAATCGAATTATCTTCATTTTGTTTAAATAGGTCAATGCCTAAGCAATCACCATTATATGTCTTATAATCTATAGAACCTTTAAAAGTTTTCTTCTTTGAACTCTTTAAATCAAAATTAAGCGTGTCTACGTATCTATTAGGAAGAAAAATCTTTTCTAAATCATCATTTCCTAAATCTTCTTCGTAACCTAGTGATATCTTCCATATTTGATTAGGACTATAGCTATAATTAAAATATGGGCTTAATTTATCTAAGCTTTTGAATTTTAAAGCTTTTAAACCTATTCCACCAACAGATTTTCGAGCAAATTCTCTTTCAAAACCTGCGGCTGCTACCATTTTTGTAAAATTATAATTATTACCTAATTTTGAATCTAATTCTTCTCTTCTAATATCTATAGAAGCTTTAGCATTAGTTCTATCGTCTACACGGTTTTTATATGTGCCACCGATTCTTATAGCACTAATATCTTGTTTGTCTTTATAACCTATATCGTTTGTTACATCTCTTCCTAAAACATCAACAGTTGCATAACCTTTAACAAAAGCACCGTTGTCCATTGTAGAATCACTATTTATCCATATTCTTTTGTAATCATTTTCTATTTTTGCATTTGCATCTTGTCCTAATGATATTGCTCTGTCTGTTCCTCTAAGAGCTTTTTCTTCTTCTAATACTTCAACCCCACCAATTACTGTAGTTGCATCTGTATTAGTTGTCGATATTCTTGCTTTAAGTCCTGTTTTTTCAGTATCAATTTTTGATTTATACGCATCTATTTTTTGTCTAATTATAAGTAAATCAGAAATGTAGTTATCGCTTTTTTCTATTTTCCCATTCACATACATTTCGCTACTGCCTCTGTTACCCATACCTATGGCAGCAGAAAATTCATTTTTATTACTTTTATGAATATTATTAATTGTTGGCTTTTCAGTTATAGGCTTATAGTTTAAAGAATCCATTGCTGGAGTTAAATCTGGTATAGGAATTGATTTATCAGTCATTCCAAATTCTATATCATTTTCACTTTGAAGCATATTATCACTTTGAACATCTTTCCCTTCTACCTGTACTTTGCCTAAATCATACGTATCTATAGCATAAACAGTTGCGGAAATACCACAAGCTATAGCCAAAGCGATAATTTTTTTGTAATGCATCTTTAGATTGTCTCCAAGTTCTATTTGCAAATTAATATATTGTTATATCGGCAATTAATCACTATTTTTTAATGTTTCACCTATTATTTAATTTATATATATACAATAAGGATATAATATTTTGATAATCTACATATAGGGTTTACATAATAATTATGATATGCTTTTTATATTAGAAATTACTAAAAATAAAAAGAACCTGTTTCTATTTCTAGATTCAGGTTCTTTTTAAAAGCTATGTTTGTTTGTAATTAGTTAGCTGCTTCTTCTACTTCAGGAATAACGCTAACAGCATGTTTCCCTTTGTACCACAAGAACTTTACTTTACCGTCTTTAAGAGCAAATAAAGTGTTGTCTTTACCCATGCCAACATTCAATGCTGGATGAATTTTAGTACCATTTTGTCTAACTATAATATTGCCAGCTATAACTCTTTCGCCAGCGTATTTCTTTATACCAAGTCGTTGTGCATTAGACTCTCTACCATTGGTTGATGAGCCTTGTCCTTTTTTATGAGCCATGACTATATCTCCTGACTAATTTAATTTTAGCTGTTTCGGATAAGATTCTGAAATCTTACGAAACCCGTCTTTAAATATTTCACTTACTATTTTAAGCTTATCACTTATTGTTTCTGGAACTTCTATAAGTAATTCGCAATTACCACTTTCAAAATTCCCTTTTAATTTTGCATCTAAGTGATTTTCTATTCCTCTGATATATGTTTGGGTTAATGCTGATACTGCCGAACAAACTATATCGTTTCCTTTATTGTTTGAACTATGACCCAAAACTTTAAATTCTAATTTATTAGAATCTATTTCAGAGAAACAAACAGAAATCATTAAGCCTTAATATCTTGGATTTCAAGAGCAGTGAAATGCTGGCGATGACCGTATTTGCGACGATAGTTTACTTTGCTCTTATATTTAAGAACAGTAATCTTTTTGCTTCTGCCATGACCAACTACTTTAGCCTGAACCTGAGCACCTTGTACATAAGGTTGACCAATTTGCATATTGTCACCATCTTTAACCATCAATACTTTATCGATAGTTAAGGTTTCATTAGCAGCTTGATCGAGTTTTTCGCAACGAATTTTGCTACCTTTTTCTACATTATACTGTCTTCCACCTAATTCAATAATGGCGTACATTTTGTTATACTCCCAATCTAGTTATTATATTGAGTT
>CAJOQX010000317.1 GCA_905236865.1 Candidatus Rifleibacteriota bacterium | reverse complement strand
ATCAATAAGGTTTTGTTGAGGAATATTGAAAGTAACAACACCGACACTTTGTTTTGAAAGCTTCGGGTCTTTACTTCTGCGAATAAGTTCCTTAACAACTGCTTCTGCTTCGGCTTTGTTGCAACGTTTTCCTGAACCGTGGTCAAATGTTCCCTCTACGTGAACAAAAGAAACTTTTGCTTCTCTATCATCTACTGATGGGAATGTGAAAAGCTTGCTTTCATAGAAGTTATGGTTAGAAAAAGCAATCAAACTTTCGTGACGGCTTCTATAGTGCCACAACAAATGAGTCTGAGGCATATTCAAAGCAAGACAATCATCTAATATGCTTTCCATATCTTCTAATTCAAGGTTTTCTTCATCAATAGCTGCCGAAGCAAAGAAAGAAGTAGGTGGCATTTGTTTTGGGTCACCGACTATAACCGCATTTTTACCTCTAGCAAGAACCCCAACAGCTTTGCTTGTAGTAAGTTGTGACGCTTCGTCAAATATAACCAAATCGAAAGGTGATTTTTCAGGGTCGATATATTGAGCAACAGAAATAGGGCTCATGAGCATACAGGGACAAAGTTTTGGAAGCAAATTAGGAATTTGTCCAAAAAGCTTTCTAAGACTTGTTCCACGACCACCACTCTTTATTGCTCGTTGAAGAATACCTAATTCTGAGCTTTGTGCAGCTTCTTTTGTAAAATCTGGAAGTTTTGAAGCTAGTCTATAAACTATTTCTCGGTTGCCAAGTGTGCTAATTTGCTTATCAAGTTGAATAAAGCGTTCAACCTTTTTATCGAAAACTTTTCCAGAGAAATTATTAAGGGTCTGGGAAGCATCTATTGCAATGGCTACAAGCCCTTTGCTAATAATCTTCTGATATGCTCCCATTACTTCATCGTGGTCTAAGCCTTTTTGATAAGCTTCAACAACATTGCTTAAACCAACTTCTAACGTTTTGTCAGCTTCAACATTCCAAAGAACCCATTCTTTGATTTCTTCGAGATGTTTAAGCAAATTCTGACACATCTTTATGTCTTCTTCTATTGGAGCGTTAAATCCATCAACTGGCTTTGGATTAGCAATTTGAGCAAAATCCTCATGAGCAGTTTTGCTTTCTACTATTGCCTTTTGAACTTCTTGAGCGAACTGAGCCAATTCTTTATTGCTACAGAGTTTTATACGTTTTTCTTCATCGTTATAAATTTCGTTGAGTTTTACGTAACTTTCTTTTGCCATTGTTGCAAAGTCTTTAACTTTGTTCCAATCAGTATTTTTGCCATCATAAAGAGAATCTAGTTCTATAGTATATTTATTAAACAATTCATCGGCTTTTGCTTTTTCTGATTGATACAAAGCCAAATCAGCTAAGTCTTTTCCTAAAGTTTCAGCATTAACAGAATCTTTTGCAAAAGCAGAAACATCTCTCTTAATTCCCCATAATCCGAAAAATCTAGGAATAAACCAAGAATTACTCTTTACATTATGCCTTTCAGAAAGCTCTTTACCGTTCTGACTGAAAAATTCTTCTTTCCAGTTATTTTCAAGCCCAGTGCGTAGTTCTTTTGATTTCAGAAAATGTTCTGCCATTTCAGCTATTTCTGTCATACAAATATTCATACCTTTATGGTCAACCCAGGCTTTAGGCAAAACTATCCATTTAGCAACCTGTTCAGCAGTAGTTAATAGTTTTGTTCTTTCTAAATCATCTTTTAAATCTGTTAATTCAGCTTTATTTTGGAAATCGTCAGCTAACTTTTGCAGTTTTTCTAAACTATTTAAATACTTTGTAGTTTTAGAGCTTAATTCCTCTTTTAAACTTTGCTTATACTCTTTACATCCTATTCTGCGTAAAGGACTGTCCGCAGGATGCCCAACAGCACGCCCAGCAGAAACAAGAGCTTCAATCAAATGGTTGTTCTTATCAAGTAGTTCACCAGTGATGTCCCCTAAAAATTCAGAAGAAAAAGCTGCTATATCAGGATAATCAGAGTAAAGTTCATAATTATTGATAAGTTCATAAATACTCAAACCGTAACTTTGCTTTTTATGCAAATCCTGAGAATAAACATCTAGTTCTTGTCGCAGTTTAGAGATTTCTTCTGCTTTTTTACTATATTCATCACTTGCTTTTGGACGACGAAATTCTGTAGTTTGCTGTAGTTTTTCTAATACTGCTTTCTTACGAGCTTTATTAGAGTGAAGTTCAAGGCAGAATGGGGCTAAGCCAATAGAAGAAAGACGTTTTTGAACAACTTCTAGGGCTGCCATTTTTTCAGCAACAAAAAGAACAGTCTTATTCTGACCAAGAGCATTAGCAATCAAAGAAGTGATTGTTTGAGATTTTCCTGTTCCTGGAGGTCCGTGAAGAACAAAACTTTTATCTTCGCAAGCAGTTCTGACCGCAAAGAGCTGTGAAGCATCAGTTGGCATAGCCATAAAAACGTTATCTTCGCAAACCTTACATTCAGATTCCATGCTTTCTGCGTTCCAAGTGAGTTTGCCTTCGAGAAGGCTCTTGACGATTTTATTTTTCATTAAATCATCAGAGCGGTTAGTTAGGTCATTCCACATTACAAACTGAGTGAAAGAGAAGATTCCAACGGCTGCAACTTCTATAACATCCCAGTTTTCTTGTGTCTTAACGGCTTCACGAATTGTTTGGAAAATCTTTCTAGTGTCTAAGCCGTGGTCATCAAGTGGAAGCGGGTCTAAGCCTTCTACTTCTATTCTGAAATCCTGCTTCAATTTTTCAAGCATTGTGATGTTAAGTTGTGGGTCATCATCTCTTAAACTAATTGAATAACCTTGTGAAGCAGATTTTCTGACTATATCAATAGGGTAAAGAATAACAGGGGCGTATCTTGCTGGAGGGTTCGTTCCCTTTTCTTCAAACCAGCGTAAAAGCCCTAATGCCAAATAGAGTGTGTTTGCACCGTTTTCTTCAATAGAACTTTTTGCGGAACGGTAAACTTCTTTTATAGCTTTTTTTATTTCTCCATCTGTCAAACAAGAGAATAAATGATGTTTCTTAAATTCTTTTTGAAGTTCTTCT
>CAJOQX010000316.1 GCA_905236865.1 Candidatus Rifleibacteriota bacterium | reverse complement strand
TCTGACAAAAACGGAACTTAGTCTGGCAAAATTTGGAATTATAGCTAATCTTACTAAAAACGGCAGTTACTTTGTCAATTGACGAGATTAGAGATTAGAGATTAGAGCTTTTCCCTTTTCACTATTGAGGCTGTGCAAAAACTAGCTTTTTCGCATATAATTATATTATTCTAATTATTTTAAAATCCCCCTTAATCCCCCTTTACAAAAGGGGGCGAGGGCATTACTCCACACATTTAAATTTAAACAAATTCTTAGTTTTTAGACAGCCTCTTACAAGAGGCTGTCTAAAAACTAGCTTTTTGCTCTAAAATTAGTTTTGCCTAATTATTTTAAAATCCCCCTTAGTCCCCCTTTATAAAAGGGGGCAAGGATATTACTCTGTACACTGAATTTTTAACAAATTCTTAGTTTTTAGACAGCCTCTTACAAAAGGGGCAAGGACAAATGCCTGTTCATTAAAATTTTAGCAAATTACGAGTTTTAGCACAGCCTCTATTATGTCATTTACAACTCTCAATTTTTTTACTTTGTCTTTAAAATAAACCTTCCGTCCCAATTCTTTTCAGGTGGAACAAGTTTAAAATGTTGACATCTTTCTATATAAACCTTAGATGGTGAATCGTCAGGAATAAGATTCAACACTTCTTCAAATAAATCTATTGCCTTATCCCATTCTCTAGCTAAATATTCTTTGATTCCTTGTTCATAAAGTTTTCCTGCTTTATCAAGCCAGACTTCAGATTCATCTTCAATAAAACCTCTTACTTCATAAACAAGAACAGGTTCATTCTTTCCTTTAACTGCAAGAAAATCTAAAAATCTAGTGCTAAAAAGATATGGATTCAATTGTTTTTTTACAGACTCGCTAATCATAATAAATGTTCCATAGGCTTTGTTCGCTCCTTCAAGACGTGAAGCCAAATTAACATTATCACCTAAGCAAGTAAAATTCATCTGTATTTTACTACCGATAAAACCAACCATACAGTTACCAGTATTTATGCCAGCTCTCATCTCAACTTTTGGAAGACCTTGTGCAATCCATTTTTCACGCATTTCTTTAAGTTTTTTTTGCATTTCAATAGCACAAATTACAGCTCTAGTAGTATGATCATCTTGAAGTGTTGGATGATTCCAGAATCCCATAATAGCATCACCAACATATTTATCTAATGTTCCACCATTTTTGAAAAGAATTTTAGTCATTTCATCAAGATAATTGTTCATTAACTCTGTAAGAGCTTCTGCATCAAGTTTTTCTGATATAGATGTAAAACCTGCTATATCAGTGAACATTATAGTAAGTTCTTTCTTTTCGCCACCTGGTTTTATAGCGTTCGGATTATTAATTATCTGATTAACTATTTCTTTGGAAATAAATCTGCTAAAAGCATTTTGAGTTTGATTAGCCAAACGTCTGAAATTTATCCATTCAATAAAACCTCTAGTAATTCCAAAGCTCATAATTAACATTATTGGATAATAAATAGGTATTAGTATTCTTTGTGGAAATAGCCCTAAACCACACAAATAAATAGTTAAACATATTAAAACAATGATGAATGTACTCTTTATCGAATTAGCATTTTTTAATCTAAAACTAAGAAAAAGCAAAATAGGCAAAACGAGTAAAAATTGGTAGAAAGGCCAAGCATTAGGAGCGCAATCTATATGAAATGGAAGAGCATAAAAGAATTTTCCTGTATATAGTGCAGCAAACAAGTTCGCATGGACTTGGACTCCAGGCATTCTTGCAAAGCCTCTATCTAAAAAATTAATAGGAGTAACAACAAAATCTTGATCTGTAGCTAATGCAGTTCCCAAAAATACGGTTTTTTTATCAATAGCATCTAGCTTATGCATTCCTCTTGCATCACCAGATTGAGTAAGCACATAATAATCACCAGAAGGAATTATTATGCTTTCACCATTTTTTATTTCATACTCTTTTCCAGAATTGGAAAGCATTATAATCTTTGAATCTTCATTTATTTTTTCTAGAAACTGCAAATTAAGCTTTACTAACGTATCATAATCCAAAAAAGTTCTTGGTAATTTTTCTAATTTTATAGGTGTTTCTGGTTTAATTGTGACTTCCTGATAAGTTTTTTTAGTCAATATAGAATGTCTACTTATCACATTTATCATTGCATCTATTGTTGAAGGTAAGTTATCAATAATTAAATTTTGTTGATTATGTAAAGAAACTTTTCTACAAAAGCTTAATTGCCAATCATCATTTTGTGGGAGTACGGCAACAGTTTCATTTTTACAAATAGAATTATTTAAAAATAGATTTCCTTTTTCATCAATATTATAAACATCTTCTCTATCGTTTTCATCAGCTCCATCTTCTTCGTTATTACTTAAATAATTTATAGTAAAACCATTAGGCAAATTAAAAATATTAGTTTTTCCTTCTTTATTGCTTTTTAACATAGGAATAATATCGCCATGTATTACTAACTCAGAATCATATTTAATATTATTAAGAACAGATTGAGATAATTCTATACTATTTACATTATCAGCAAACATCAGCAATGGTGCTTCAATTTCATTTTTGTCTATTTTTATACTTAACATTGCTTTGTCATAGCCGTTTTTAAAATTTACAAAGACTATGAAAACATAATTACCACAAGGAAGATTATTTATATGATAATGTCCATCTTCATCAGTAGAAGCCTTGACCCAATAGCCAGTTTTAGGCATTATAAGCCAAAGAGTGGCACTAGCTACTGGCAAACCAGAAAGAGTTCTTACATCTCCAATTAACACATTTTTTCCTGGCTGGCTTTTTGGAACTTTAGGTTTTATTTGATGAAAAGACTCATTTGATGGTAAATAATACTGATTCTTACTAAAAAGGAAAGTCGAATTTTCTTCTTCCTCTGTATTTAAAAGACGAATCATAGAAATCGTATCTATATTGTCACCTATTATAGGATATGACTTTTTTTGATAAGGTAATCTTATACAAGGAATATTATATGAACCTATTAAAGGTAAAGGTTTGTTTGGCAATTTAATCCAAGATTTTTTACTTAATTCCTTTTTTCCATTATTTATCTCACCAAAAGCATATATAAAATCATTCTTAAATCTAGGGTATTTTTTTATTAAGAAATTCAGTATAAATAAGGTTTCTAATCTTTCTATAGCTTCATCTAATCCTTTATGACCTATGGAATAGCGATTATAAGGCGAATTAGACATTATTAAATTATAAGCTTCAATCAATCTTTTAGCATTTGAAATATCTACTGTTTCAATAGCTTTATCTTCTTCACTAAGTAAAGTTGTTATCCAAGTAGAAAAACCTAAAGTAGGCTGAAAACCTCTAGTATCTAGATAATAACCTAATGGAGCATATCTTACTATTGAGTCCAAATCAGAAGGAACATTAATCAAACCTCTTGCAAAAGCTTTATCAGAAATAGGCTTATATAGAGAAATTAATCCTGTTGGTTTATCAGCATTTTGATCTCTTATATCTACGTAACTGAAATTAGATTGCCCTCTACCAGTAAAGTTTTGTGCTACTACTGGATAAGGTAATTTATCTAATGCATCAATAAAATCATTATCTGCTTCTTCATTAGATGGTTCATCAAAAATATAATCAAAAGCAGCAACTTTTACCCCTTGTTGGGTTAAACTGTTAGTTAAATCAGCAAAATCTTTCCTATTTGGACTTCTTCCATATTTTTCTTGAAAAGATTCATCTTTAGTAATTATTACAGTAGGTGCAACTTCTTCTTGTTTTTGTCCTGTTAAATCGCAGATTAAAGGATAATACGTGAAAAACATATCTAAGGTTTTAAATTCTAACCATTCATAACTGTTTTTCACACTAGGAATAAAAGTTAAGATACAAAGAATGAAAGGCACAATAAGTGCCTTTCTAAAAGATTTTACGTTATTTACTGCATTAATCTGCATAAGCTAAATTATTATTTGAATTTGAATTTGCCTTTCAGTTTACCAAGACCTTTTTTTACATTTTCATTATTTTTAACTTTATTTGTAATACTCTTTTTTGCTTCATTTTTCTTAGCCTTATTTTGAGCTTCAACTCTTTCTTTTTCTTGTTTCAAAGAATTAAGTGAAGTAAATGAATAAGATGTCAATTCATCTGATATTTCTTCTGAAGAAACTTTTTTCCAATACCCTTTACAAGTATTAGTGTTATATATGTAAGCATTATCACCATTAGGAACATTTTGAACTTCTAATACTCCTGGTTCACGCCAGCTTAGATTGTTATTGTTATTTCTTACAACAGTTATTATTTCATCGCCATTGGAATAAACATTTGCTAGAAATTCATTAATAACGCTTAATTTATCATTAAAAGTATCAATTTTTACTAATCCAGTTCCTTCTGTAAAAATAAGACCATTTGAACTTGGCTCAACTAATAATTTGTTAGAATTTTGAGATGCTTTACAAGCAGCAAAAGTGCTATTGCCTAAATACACTTCACCAAATGAATTGTTATAAAAGCTTTTTTCATTATCTAATGGTGTAAATCTTGAGAAATTTGCCTTGTATTTTTCGCCTTTAGAAAAAACCGTTGTTACGTTAGTCAAATCACTTTTTGTTATACCATACTTATTACCTGAAAGATATTTAGAAGTGTCCATATCATTTATTTTTCTTAAAACTTCATTATCATAATAAATTTTAGATGTGTATTCATTACTATTTCCTATTTTATCATAGACATCAGAAATAGCCTTAATATCTTTAGCACTAATATATGAACTAACAACGTCATTATATTTGCTTCTAAGAGTAGATTTAGGATCAAAAGCAGCACTTACCCATTCATCTTTTTTTAACTCTAATTTTGCAAACAGTTTTTCGCCAGCTTTAAGCAATTTTTTTTGATTACTTTTTCTGTGTGTAACCTCAACTTCACCTTCATATACTTCTACTAAGGTTCCACCAGCATTTGCATATCCTAATTGTAAACCTGGAGTTTCTAAAATTGTGTTTAAGGGATCAACAATCGTTACGCTGAACATTGTACCTTTAACACCGCAAATTACATCAGCAGTTTGAACTTGAAAATTACTTCCCTTTGCGACTTTAAACAAAATTGAGCCTTGTTGAGCCAAAAGAGTTTTCAAATCTTTTTGAGTTAAAACCTGCGGAACTTCAAAAATACTCTGTTCTTTTACCATTAAGATACAAGTATCTTTTAATGCTAAGTCAGCTGTACTGTTATTAAAGGTTCTTACTTTATCGCCACCATTAAGGTTTTTCAAAGAACCTGCTAACTTTAAATTTGAATTCAATTTCTTAAAATCAGCAGCATTAGTCTTTTTTACAGAAACTTTTCCTGTCGTTTTAATTATCTGAGAAGTAGACATATCTATTGCAAAAGCATGATTATTTAAAAGTGACATAGCTGCTGTAAAAGAGAGCAACAAAGCAGATTTCTTGATATTCATTCAAAACTCCTTATATACAACTTTACGTAAATGAAAGAAATATTAATATATTTAACTGCATTTGTAAAGAAACTAGTTTGAATTTGCCTTTATTTGCTTTTGCCCTGTTTGCTATTTAATAAGCTCTTGAAAAAAAGCAACAAATGTTTTATAATGAAAGTGTTGCCGAAATAGCTCAGGGGTAGAGCACTTCACTCGTAATGAAGGGGTCGCTGGTTCGAATCCAGTTTTCGGCTCTGCTTGTAGCCGTTTGGTAGACGGCTAAAAAAACTATCTCATATTCTTCCACGAAGATAATACCACACAAGTCCAATCCATTCATGCATTGAAGCTCTAAAAGCCGACAAGTTATTATCAGAGTATATAGTAGTATATTTGTTTTGACTAGGGGCAGGTAAAACAGTAAAACCAAGTTTTTCAAAAGTTAAGCAAGATCTATAAATATGTGCATTGCTAGTAGTTAAAAGAATCTTATTAATTCCCTTCGTATCAAAAAATTTCTTAGCATAAAGGGCTTCTGTAGCTGTAGTAGTTATTTCGTTGCTTTTAAAAATTGTTACCTTATCTTTAGGAATCTCTAAAATTTGAGTTAAAGAAGCAACAGCATAAAATTCATTAAAACCTGTTATTTTATTAAAACCAGTACTTATATATAAATGTTTTGCTTGACCAGATTTAAGCAACCTTGCTCCATGCAACACCCTTTGATACGTAGCTAAATTTGGGTCTCCCGCAAAAGTTGCCCCAGAAGCTAGAACTAATACGGCATCTGCTTTTTCTTGAGAATGAGGAACGACTAATGGCACGTTCATATAACCACCTATAGGAAAAGCCATTAACAATAATATTAAAGCAAAAACAATCACATTTCCTTTTATAAAGGCATTTTGTCCTTTCTTCAAAAAAACTAAAGGTAATTTTTCATTTTTAACGAAAGCAAAGTAAATAGCAAAAACAACATAAATAACGCAAAAAATACAAGTTGGAACTCTATGTAATTGCTGAAAGAATAATAAAAAGACGGTTGGCAATATTAAAAAGAAAAGATTACAAATCATTTTATTTCCTCAAATTTTTCTTTTTTGTTTTTAAAGTATTATCGCACTCAATAAATTTTCCGCACCATTTAATCAATTCAGTTCTAATAACTAAATGTTCTTTTATTGAATCATTAAAATTCTTATTTGCTAACATACGATGTAATGCTAATTGAGCTTTTGTATAAAGTTCCTTACCCTGTATTAATATTTCTTTAAGATTTTCATCAATAACAAAATCAATAATATTAGATTCCATTATTTTATCTGATTGAAGCGCAACCATCAAATATTTATCTTTAATATTCATCTCCACATCAAGAGTTTCTAGCAACAAAGGTTTATCAATATTTGCTCCAAGCCTATGCAATAATTCAAAACCAGTAATTGCAATCATAAAAATATGAGCTTGAAGTAACCTATCATGTTCATTCAAGAATAACTTTTCGTCCATATCAAATAGTCGGTAATAAAGATTTTGACTATCTATAACAAGATTTTTTACAGGAATTATTTCTTGATAGTCTTCGTTATTTGAAAGTTTTAATCTTTTTAGATTCGTTAAAATTTGATCTATAGCCCCAACAATTTCTTCTTCTCTTAAAGGATTTACAATTCTATTAGGTTTATTGGAATTTTTCTTATACTTTACAATTGCAGGATTATTCTTACCCAACAACGTCGGAGTCGCTTTAGATTTGCTATCTATACGTATTTCTATAGTTTTTTCCTTAGGTAATTCTGTTACTGGTATTTCTTCTAACAGATTTTTCTGATTAACTTTTCTAAAATATTTTTTTACCTGTCTTCTATTAAAAAACGCTACAGTAAATAATAATAATCCATAAATAAAAACAATAACAAAAGGACTAATATTTCCTACATAAAAATATAAATTAGGAATACTCTTAACATATTCAAGAAAATGTATAAGCAAATCTAATAAAACAGACAAACCAGATGCTAATAAAGTTGCCGCATAATTTGAGAAAATGGAAAATATTGCTATGGCAAAGGATGTTGGCAAAATAAAAGTAAAAGTCCAAAGAATAAGAGGATTCACAAACAAACTAGAAAGAGATAGTGTTCCGAAAAGGTAAGCTACCATTGGCATAGTTCCTAAGTTTGCTGCAAAAGTTACTGAAAGATATCTATTTAAAAGATTAGGCAAATGCAATTTAGACAAACAATATTCAAAAGGCTGTCTCAAAAAAATAATAGACAAAACCGCTGTAAAACTCAAAATAAAAGCAGAGTTTTGCAAAAGAGATGGGTCATAAAGAAGCATTATAAATGCAGCTAATGAAACAGGTCTAACAGGCGAAGAGTAAGACTCTAAAAGCATTATCGAGCTTACCGACATATACATTATCAAGGCTCTCCATATAGATGGACTACCTACAGTAATCATTGCATAAAAAGAAAGAATTACTGATATAAAAATACATCTTGAAACAGGCGGTATTTTAAACCAATGCAGAAATGAAGCCAATACAAAAATAAGAATCATTATATGCTGTCCAGATATAGCAAGAATATGGCTTATACCTGTTTCTACAAAAATGCTTTTATCTGATATTTGTCTAGTATCACCTAAAATAAAACCTATTACAATCGAAGCCTGTTCTTGTTTTAAAGCAGAAGTAAGTCCGTCTTTTATTTTTGCTTGAATTTGTTTAGCAAAAGTAAATAGCGAAGGCAACTTAGGCTCATTTGCTTCTATACTTTCAATTTCAAAAACAGGAGATTTATCAAAACTAGTTATTTTCAAATTACCATCCATCGAATAATACTGTTCTGGATAAAGTCTATTCCTATTTATTGTAGTTTTACATACTACTTTCATAGGAAGATCAACGCTCTGGTCGGCAGTTGTATAAGTAACATCTTTGAAAACATAAGAAATTTTATTGTGTCTTAAAACATTAAATTCACCAGTATATTTACCGTAAATTTTTCCTGAAGAATTATCTAACATTAATAAATCGGAGAAATTATATTTATCAACCTGTTTAACAGCTCCGTAAAACATAGAAGCCGACAATACAGAAATCACAATTGCAAAATTTATATGTTTTATATCTTTAAAAAAGAAAGTGCAAGCGAAGCTTATTAATGAAATAATCACCCAAAGAATATATAAATCACTCGAAAACTGATTAGAAATCAAAACACCTGAAATAAATAATGCAACAAAAACAGGTAATGCTTCAAATTGTGATTTATATAATCTAACTGCTTTATTCTTCGCCATAACTACTTGAATTAATCTTCAGAGTTAATTTTAACTCCAGCATTTTTTAGTATTTCTACTTGAGATTTTGATATACCAGAAATTCGATCTTCTAAATCTCTCCAATCTATAAAAGGTTTAAATTTTCTTTCATTTATTATTTTTTTTGCTTTTTTTTCACCTATTCCAGGACAACATATTAAATCCTCAAAAGAAGCAGTATTTATAACTACTCTGTCTGGATTCACATTGCCTGTTTGTATTACTTGAATTGTTTCTAATTCATGAGTTTCAGAGGAAATAACTGCTTTTATCTGATTTTTTCCTTCAACAACTATTTTTTTTATACTAACTTTATCTGAATCAGTTAATAATTGGATAATCCCAATAAGAATTACCAATATAATCAAAATTCTAAAATGCGTTAGTTCTTCTGACTTTATTAGAAACAAATTCTAATGCCTCCATCTACGTCTTTAAGAATTATTTTCTTATTTTCTGTTGCCTTTTTTATCCACTTGATTTTATTCAATTCTTTTATTGGATTATCTTTGTATTCGTTTCTATTAAAAACTCCCCAATGCCACCCACCATTTTCTAATGCTATTTTAACACAAATATACTCATTATAGCTTTCTAAAATTTTATTTATTTTGATAATGTCATTTGAATCTACTAAATTTGACAATACATATATGGGAGTAAAAGGAAAAAGACAAGCATAAATTAATTCTTTTTCTCTATTTTCTAGACAAGCGTTTGGTGGTGCTTCTTTCAACGCTTTCATTACAAAGGAAAATGCAAGCCTATCTGAATTTCTTTTTTCTATATGATCTTGAAATTGAATTAGAGCGTCTAACCAATAAATCGGATTAAATCGTTCGGAATTATTATTTTTAATAAAATATTCATGTAATTTTGCGATCCATTTGTATGAAGGCTCTAATAAATTCTGTGAATTTTCAGAGTAATTAGCATTAATTACAGCTAATCTACAAGCGTCAACACCATACTCATAAATAATGTCTTCATCAAAAGGTAATTCTACAGAAAAAGGATTAATCAAACCATCTGAAAAATTTCCCAACATCTGGTTTAATCTAATTTTTATATCAGAGTGTAAATCTTGTTCTGAAAAGAAAACAGGCCATTTTCTGACCTGTTTTTCTAATGATTGCGGATTATATCTTAATGTCAATTTGTTAATAAACTCCAAAGAAGACTAGTTTTTTCGTCTTCACCATAATTATCTGTTACATCAACAAGCTGTTGTGCTGCTTCTTCTACAAGAATTGGTTCTTCAAAAGATTTACCACAAGCAATTAAAAATCTAATTTCAAAAATGGCATAATCATAATCTTTTGAAGAAGCAGCTTCAGAGCCAACTTTCAATGAATTCTTAACAAGCTCTTTATATTTTTCTTCTGGCAGATTAGGATCTTTTATGTATTCACGATAAGAATTACAAAATCTATTTGCCGCTTCACAACGAGAAATGAAGTTAGCTAATTCAAATCTAGTTTCTCCATCTTCAATATTTTCAATTTCTAATTTTGCTTTAGAAATCCATGCATCTGCTGATTCTAGCTTAAAAAGATTATCATAAGCTTCAGATTGGCAAATTAAAATTATAGCTTCATTAATTTGTGATTTAGTCAACCTAATACTTTCTGTTGCAACAATTTTTCTATAAATATTTAAACAATCACTGAATGTTGAACGACATTCAATAAGTTTTAAATAAGCCGCTTCAGGCTGTTTTTGAGAAAAATAAACAAAAGCTTGACTCCATAATCTATCTTGAGTTTCTTGTTGTTCTTTTCCAACAGAATAAGAATATCCTAAAGACGCTCCAAACGCTACGCCGATTAGAACGACAAGAACAACTATAGTTACTGCCGTTTTTCCAAAACGATTTCTACAATTAAAATTATTCATCATCTTCACCCTCAAACTCTTCTCCCTCTGTTTCACCTTCGTAAACATTTGATTGAGTTTGTTTATTCAGACGCATTTCTCTAGCTTGGTTCACAAACCAAAGAACTATACCAGACGGACTATTGCTTCCAGCTCCGTATATTATCTGCTCTAAATATTTGTTACTTTCTGCAAAATCACCAAGAATTTTATTTGCACCAGCCAAAATATACATAACTTCAAAAACTCTTGATTGAGGAATGTCTTCTTTTGGAATTCTTGTTCCATCTGGCATAAAAGCTTCGTCAGCCCCTGTAGCAAGATTGGTTATTTTTAGAAAAGTTATAGCTTCTTTCAAATAATTTATTTCAAAAGCTTTATAACGTTTTTTCAATTCCAAATCAGTGGTTTCATCAAAAGCATCTCTTGCAGTCCAAGCAGCATTCAAATAGGTATAACCTAAAATGCGATGATTTGCCCTTCTTGCTTTATAGCAAACTGCGGCTAATTCCCATGAACGAATAGCTAATTCCAAATCGCCTTGCTTTTGCAACTCGTTAATAGGTTTATTTTTTTTGACAACATCAGTTAATATTCTATCTAACAATGGCTTAATCTGTCTTAAAATAGAAATCTGTATTGGAGTCAGCTCTTTTAGCTTTTCAGACTCATTGTCTTTCCATATCAATTGCCCATTAGTAACAGCTCTTATTCTATTTTGAGATTCCCATTCGGAACGATGGCTTTCAAGAAGAGCATGTTTTCTAGCTTCTTCAGCCGACATCTTAGGACAGAAGAATTTATCTTCAGCTGCATAAAAACAGTGTGGACAAACACATACACTATAATATCTTGGCGTAAAACCAGAGTAAGTAGGTCTATAATCCACATCTCGGTTTTGTATACTTAAATTCTTTTTTCTTAAGGTATAGCGGGTGAAACTGGTTCCACAAATTGGGCATACTATATTTTTCGACAGTAAATTTTTTTCGTCCAAAGCCATAAAAACACCATTCCACTTTATAATAATAAAAATATTAATATACAAAATACAGCAAATTTAATTATTCTGCAACTGTTTAATTGTACATTATTATTTTAATGATTCAAT
>CAJOQX010000315.1 GCA_905236865.1 Candidatus Rifleibacteriota bacterium | reverse complement strand
TAATACTAAATTCTATTCATTTTATCAAATTTTCTTCTCAATATTAGAAAAGAAGTCTTTGACGAATTATAAAATAATATGGTAAATTATTGAACACTAAAAAAAGGATAATCATGAACGAACTTCTCTTCCCTTTACAAGACCAGTTAAAAGGTTTTTCAAGAGCTTTATTTTCTACTTGGCTTTATCATAAAAGATTTAATATCTTGTTCGATTGTGGAGAAGGGGTTTCAACCGCTCTACAGAATAGAGTCTTTGGAATTCGCAGAATATTTCTCTCACACGGTCATGCTGATCATATTGCTGGTTTAGTTAATCTTCTAAATATTAGAAATCTAGGTGCAGGAGATCAGACTGCTCCTCTGCATATATATTATCCAAACAACAATAAACTTTTGGAATATATGATAGATTATCTTACTAGAACTCAAAAGGATTTGTCTTTCCCTTTGAATTGGATTCCTATCGAAGCTGGCGAAACTCTTAAACTAGAAGATCAAAAAGGTTATATTTATATTAAAACTTTTGAAACTAAACATTCCCAACGTCAATTAAGCTTAGGGTATAACATTTATGAAACAAGAAGACGTTTAAAACCAGAATATGTCGGTCTTTCTCAGTTCCAATTAAATAAAATAATCAGAGAAAAGGGGAAAGATGAAATAGCAGAAGACTTCGATAAGATTATTTTTTCTTATGGTGGAGATTCGCGCCCTATAAATCCTTCTGATATAAAAGAGAGTTTGTTCCTTTGTCATGAAGCAACATATATTTGCAAAGAAGATGATGAAAGAAATTTTCAACAACACTCATTCTTAGAAGAGGCTTTAATTGTTGCAAAAGAGGCTAAAGTTGGAAATTTACTTTTAATCCATTCTTCATTAAGATATAATCTTGAAGAGTATTTTGAAGCCATAAACGAATTAAAACAAAAACTTGATATTGATTTTAAGGTCATTCTTCTTTATGGAGATTATTTCTTTGATACAGATCTACCATTAAATAAAAAAAATAAAAATCGTAAAATAAACAATTCTAATAACGAATAAGCGAGGGAACGGTAATGTCTGATAAAGCGAAAATATTAGTTATTGATGATGAACATAGTGTCAGATGGGCATTTGAAAAAGCTTTGCAAAAGGCTAATTATGAAGTTGCTCTTGCTGATAATGGTTTGAAAGGATTAAATCTTTACTATGAGTTTAAACCAGATATTACCTTTGTTGATATAAGAATGCCTGAAATGGATGGGCTTCAAATACTTGAAAAAGTTATGGCGGATGACCCAAAAGCTTTAATTATTGTTATGACAGCTTATTCTGATATGGAAACTACTGTTAACGCTATGAAACTTGGAGCTTATGATTTCTTAACAAAGCCATTTAATATTGATGAATGTCTTTCTCTGATTTCACGAGGTTTAACTGCACGCAATTCTTCTAAAATAGCAGAATTAGGAGTTCAAGCACCAAAGTCTAGTGCTTTAAAAGGCAATAGCACTGCTATGCAAGAAGTATATAAGCTGATAGGAAAAGTATCTGGTGAAGATATTAGTGTTCTTGTTTGTGGTGAATCTGGTTGTGGAAAGGAATTAGTTGCTCAAGCTATACATTTTAATTCCCATCGTTCAGCGAAACCATTTTGGCCAATAAATTGTACTGCGATTAGTGAAAGTCTGATGGAATCAGAATTTTTTGGCTATGAAAAAGGAGCTTTTACTGGAGCTGCCACATCGAAACAAGGTATGTTTGAGCTTGCACAGGGTGGAACGATTTTTCTTGATGAAATCGGTGATATGAATCTTGAAATGCAAGCGAAACTTTTAAGAGTGCTTGAAGAAAGAGAAATAGTAAGAGTTGGCGGAAACAAACGCATAAGTGTTGATGTTCGTGTTATAGCCGCAACAAATAAAGATTTACGAAAGCTTATTGTCGAAGGTAAATTTCGTGAAGACCTATATCACAGAATTAAAGTTATAGAAATAAAACTACCTCCTTTAAGGGAAAGAGTAGAAGATATTCCTCTTTTGGCAAGATATTTCTGCTCTATATTGGCGGCACAAAGAAAAGGTGTTCCAAAGAGTATGTCTGATGAAGCAATAGAGCTTCTTTGTGCTTATTCTTGGCCAGGTAATGTTAGAGAGCTTAGAAATGCTATTGAACAATCATATACTTTAAGTCGTGATCAGCTTATACTCCCAGAACATCTGCCTGTTGAAATTACTAAAGGTGTTCCTGTTCCTTCATCTGCTCTATCTGCTACTTCTAATGTTCAAGTTATTTTGCCTGAAAGTCTTCAAGATAAAAAGAATGTTAGTTCACAAATTGGAATTATCAATAAAAATACTGAAAAAGAAACAATTAATACTTCAAATGCTTCAAGTGAAACACCTGAAGATATGGCTGTTAAAATGTTGATAAAAAGATTGTTGGAAAGAGCACCAGAAGGCGATGCTTATAGCTATGTTTTGGGTGTGTTTGAAAAAGAGTTATTGCTGCAAAGTCTAGAAAAACACAAACGAAATCAAGTTCAAAGTGCGGCTCATTTGGGTATTACTAGAAATACTCTAAGAACCAAAATGGAGAAATATAAGATATAGAGAAGGGAGAATAGTGAGGAGAGAAGGGGAGAGGAAATGTTGTAGGTAAAAGACAGAAAAGCCTTTTCCCTTACATCTTATAATGTAAATATTGAAAGGAAACGAAAATATGCCTATATACGAATTTGAATGTAATGAATGTCATAAGTCTTTTGAAAAGCTTTGTTCTATGAAAGCTGATTTGAGCCAGATAGAATGTGAATTTTGTCATAAAAAAAGTGTGAAAAAGAAAATGTCTTCTTTTGCTACTGGTGGACAAAGAAATACCTTTAATTTAGGGCAAGATAGTTCTAGTCATGAACACTCTCACTCTGATG
>CAJOQX010000314.1 GCA_905236865.1 Candidatus Rifleibacteriota bacterium | reverse complement strand
TTACAAAAAAAAATGGATGAAACCTCTAGATTTGCGGAAAAACTTCTCAACAATAATTTGATAGATGATGAAACAGCGAAAAAAATACAACAAATGTCGCAGGATAATTACAAAAAATCAAATGATGTAAATACAGAAAAATCTTTTTTTGATGTATCCAATCAAGAAAATGCAGATGATTCTAGTAATTCCAACACTTCCGATTCTTCTAACTCTTCTAACTCATCTAGCGACTCCAACACTTCCGATTCTTCTGACTCATCTAACTCTTCTAGCGATTCCAACAATTCCAACATTTCCGATTCTTCTAACTCTGCTAATTTCTCCAACTCTTCTAGTGACACCAGTGCTTCTGATTCCTCCAATTCTTCTAACGATTCTAATTCTTCTAATTCTTCTAACGATCCTGTTTCAAACCATGGATTTGATGAAAGTGGCGGAATTGGTAAAGGTGGAGTATACACACCTTTAACTTATGGTGAAAAAACTTCAGAACATAATGTAAAATATCATGATGAAACTTTACCTGAAGTAAACGTGGAATCTGCTCTAGAATCTTTTTCGGTAGGCATAGGGATAGGAGATCCTAAAGTAAATAAAGAAAAGGTGAAATACAATTCATCAAGTTTGGGTAAAAAAGAAAAAGCGAACAATAATAATAACGATGACAATAATTTATTGCCAAAATATAGAAATACTGTTAAAAATTATTTTAGTCATTAATAATATTGGGAGATTTGTATGGCTATAAACAACACCAAATTACCAGATAAAGAAGTGGTTTTAAAAGTATCAAAAAATGTTGAAAGAGTTCTAGATGAATTGAATAGAATTCTTGTTGGCAGGCCAGAACTTCATAAATTAGTGGTAACTGGTATATTAAGCCGTGGTCATATATTGCTAGAAGGTTTACCAGGTGTAGGTAAGACAGCATTAATAAAAACTTTAGGCGAATTGTTCGGATTGAAATTTAGCAGAGTTCAGTTTACACCAGATTTAATGCCTGGCGATATACTTGGTTCACATATTTTGCAACAAAGTGAAGACGGTTCTAGACAAATGATTTTTCAACCTGGTCCAATATTTACTAACATTATGTTAGCCGATGAAATAAACAGAGCCTCTCCCAAAACCCAATCTGCTTTGCTTGAAGCTATGCAAGAACGTTCAGTAACTCTTATGGGAAAAACTCGGAAACTTCCCGAACCATTTTTTGTTTTAGCTTCTCAAAACCCAATAGAGCTTGAAGGAACTTATGCTTTACCAGAAGCACAATTAGACCGTTTTCTTTTTAAACTAGAAGTTAAAAGTGCTAATGTTGATACAATGAAAACTATCATTACGTCTCGAAGACGTGGTGAACCTCCTAAAGCTAATTTTCAGTTTTCCGAAGAGGAATTAAAAAATGTTTTTGATGTTATGGACGAAATATATCTTCCTGATGCAGTTGCTGACTATATAGCAAGATTAGTATGTGCAACTTCGCCATCTGATTCCTCAATGAAAGAAGTTAAAGAATATGTTCAGTATGGAGCTTCTCCTAGAGCGGCTATAGCTATATCTGAATCTGCAAGAGGAATTGCTTTGATAGAAGGAAGACCAAGTGTTGGATTTGAAGATGTAAAAAAAGTTTTTGTTCCAGCTCTGAATCATAGAGTATTACTTAATTATAAAGCTAGATTTGAATCTTTAACTTCAGAAATTTTACTAAATAAAATTTTAGCGACTATAAAAGAAACTGAATTTAATTAATATGGATATATAGGAAAAAAAATGAAAATTAGATTGCGATTTGTTTGGATATTATTATTTTGTTTATGTTTTCAGACTTCAGCTATTTTAGCTTTTGGAATAAGAAATTCTGATTTTTATATTAGTGAATACCCTGCTTTAAATTTAAATAGGGGTTATAAGGGTTATGTGGTCTACAGATTTCTTATTGAAAATTTAACAAATAGCAATAAAACCATTGAAATTGAATTGAGAGATAAAGACTATAATTCTATTGTTGTTTCTAAGAAAATAGAGTTAATAGGAAATGATAGGCGAGAAGAAAGAATTTTCATACCTGCTAATTGTAAAGATAGCAGTTGTTACGCCTCTTTTACATCAAATGGTAAGATTATAGGACAAATAAAAAATTTGCCAAGCATATCATCTGCTCATAGCTATTCATCTTCAAGTAATATCTTGTTAGATAAGAAAATACCCCAGAATGAAATTGATAAAATTATAAAAGATATTGGGCTAGAATATAGAGATAGAGATAAATTTAAAGTGAACTATTTTGGCGGTACTTTAGGAGAAATGGATACGAATTGGATTTCTTATACTCAATATGATGCATTGCTTTTTTATGCCTCAACTTTTAGTTCAGAAGAAATGCCAGAATCAGTTAGACAAGCAATATTAAATTATATAGAAGCAGGTGGAACCCTATTACTTATTGGAGAAGTATCTGATTCAAAGATTTTAAGGGCTGGAGTTGAGAAAAATAATACAACTTTTGATTCACCATTTTTAAAAAGAGAACATTCGATTGGTTTCGGCTATATTTATATGTTTGATGAATATTTGCTCAAAAAGATAAAAAAAACGACTCAAAAGTCTTCTTCTAGTAGAAGTTCCAGTTCATTTAGTTCAAGATTTAGTAAAAGTTTAAAAATTGAAGAGAAAGAAGAGATTAATAGCAAGGGATTATATGAACCTAAAGATATTGTAGATTTTTTTGGCAAAACTGAAAATAGTTTTAAAGAAGTAAATTCTTACAATAAAGAATTTAGTGTTGTTTCTAACTATGAAAAAGATTATACACTAATGTTTTTGCCAGCTGTTGTTCTTATGCTTGTTATTATTTTTGCTATAATTATTGGTCCTATAAACTTTTTCTATTTGAATTATTATGATAAAAAAATATTGATTTTCGCTACAGTTCCTATTATTTCAGCCATATCTTGTTCACTGATATTTTTGTATTTTCTTATTTTCGAATTCAATAGATTGGATATATATAGGCAATCATTTACTTTTTTAAATGAAAAAAACAGTACAGCATTAACTTGCGGAGCCGAGATAATTGTTTCTGGAAGAACGTTAAATAATTCACTTGTTTTTCCTATAAGTTCGGTTGTTATACCAAAGGAATTGGGATATAGAAGAAGTTCTTTTGCTACCAAAGAAATAGTATTAGATAAAACTCAAAACTTTACTAAAGGTTGGATAAGAGCAAAAGCTCCGTTTGGTTACAGTATTACGTCAATAAAACCAGATAGATCAAGATTAGAAGTTATTGATAAGTCTCTTGATTCTTGTGTTGTTTTAAATGGTTTAGGGGCGGATATTGAATATATTTGTTATTGTTCGTCTGTTGATGACAAAAGTATTTTGACTGGCGAAAACATAATAGCAGGTAAAAAAGGTCAATTAAAAATTCCACAATCTATAAAACGTAACGATGCTTATAGTCCTGTTTATGCAAAAAAATTTCTTGAAAAAGATATGACAAAAAAAGTCCTAAAAGATCATATTGATACTTATGCATTAGAAAAGTTAAAACCAGGTGAATATGTTGCTGTTTTAAAAACCAATCCATTTATGAAACAAGGTTTTGATTGGAGAGGAAATATCAGAGAATATGCTTGTATTGTTCATGGAATGCCTAACTAGGAGGTAAAGAAAATGATTTTGAATATTAAAAATTTAAGAAAACAATTTCCTAGTTGTTTGGCTGTAGCAGATTTGTCTTTTAAAATTTCAACAAACGAAATTACTGGATTTGTCGGTCCTAATGGAGCAGGAAAAACAACAACGATGCGTATATTGGCAACTATCGAGCAATGTACTAGTGGTTGGATTGATTTGGATGGAACTTCTTTATTGGATTACCCAGAATTAGCAAAAAAACATATTGGCTATGTTCCAGATGCTTTGCCATCTAATGATGATATGACTGTTCATGAATACCTTGATTTTTTTGCAAGAGCTTTTGGTTTAAAGAATCCTGTTAGAAACAAAACGTTAATAGAATTAGAGGAGTTTACAAATCTAATCAATATAAAAAATAAATATATAAATACACTTTCTAAAGGTATGAAACAAAGAGTTTCAATTGCTAGAGCCCTTATTAGCGATCCTGATTTTATTCTCATGGATGAACCTGCAGCAGGATTGGATCCTAGAGCTAGAGTAGAACTAAGGGAACTTTTGAAGGTTCTATGTGAACAAGGAAAAGGTATTTTTATTAGTTCTCATATTCTTACTGAATTATCTGAAATCTGCACTTCCACAGTTATTATAGAAAGAGGTAGATTGCTTAAATCTGGGAAGATTGACGACGTTGTTAATGAAATCACTTTGCAAAATAATAATAATAAACGTGTCGTTCAGATAAAAACTTTAGCTCCTGATGAAACCTTAATTAAGAAAGTTATTATGGAACCTATGGTTTCTAATTTTTCTGCTACATCAAATTATTATCAATTTGAATATGAAGGAACTGATGTTCAAGCTTCTGAATTATTAGCAAATTTACTGAAAGATGGGCATAAAATTATATCTTTTGGTTTCAAGCAACAAAATCTTGAATCAGTATTCATGAATATTACAAAAGGTGAAGTGCAATGAGTATTATTGAAGTAATTGAGTCTTACGGACATAAAATAGATGATTCGTTAAATGCCATATTAGTAAAAGATTTACGTCAGATAGTAAGAGGTAAATTTTTATGGTCAATCTTTTTCCTTTATTTAGCTATTATAGTATTTATACTATTTGCTAGTATTTCTGAAGCTAGTATGAATAGATCTGATGGTGAATTTATCTCTGGTTCTCTTTTACTTTTGCTTTTTGTTGTTGCTGGTTTACTTGTGCCTATGCATATTGGTAAAAAAACAGGTGAAGAAGTAAATGATGCAACTCACGAATTGTTGTTTATTACAACAATGACTCCGAAACAGATAATAAATGGCAAATTTTTAAGTGGTTCAGTTATAGTCCTTATGTTGTATTCGGCTTTAGCTCCATTTTTATCCTTGACTCTTCTAATTGGTGGTATAGACATAAGAAGTTTGTTTATAACTATGGTCTATTCGTATTTTGCTTCTAATGTTCTTTTACTTGCTCAAATATTTATAGGGTTCTCTTATGTTCGCAATGGAAAAGCTTTTAATATGATAGATAAAATAGGTCTTGGTATAGGTCATATTGTTGTATGGATTATTGCTTGTAGATTTGGAGCAGATTTATTTGATGGTAGATATTTTACTGGTTCAGGCTCAATAGAAGAATGGGGAATAGTTTTATTGGTGGCTATAGGAATGATAGTAAGTTCTTTCTTTATATATTCTTTGCTAGTTGCTAAATTACAACCTGAAACTTCAAACAAAATGTATTTTTTCAGAAGAGTGACTTCGTATTTATGGTTAGTTGCAATGATTATTTCTTGTTTTGATATAAAGATTAATGAAGCAACCTTTGTTGTAGTTATGATTTTTTTAAGTATAATGACTATTCCATTTCATTTGGAACCTGATACTTACTCTAATAGAATAAAAGAAGAAATACCATTCGGATTCTTTGATAAGGTCTTAAAATTTCCATTTTTTTATGGAAGGCTTAATGCTTTAACTTGGCTCTATATAACAGCTTTTTTCACTATAGTTATAGGTTACGTTGGATATATATCTTTATCATCTAGCACTTATTATAATAGTTTTGAAGAAGTTTTTATTAAGTTTGCTGTATTTTTTATGAATGTGAATGTATATTGCTTTATTGCAGAATTGATAAGAAAAACCTTTTTTAAAGAAACAAACAAACAGTCTATTGTTGGAATTTTTCTTGTAATGTTTATAATTTCCATTTTATTTAGTGTCCTTGGAAATTTTATGCCAGAAGATTTTGATAAGTTAATTGTTCTAACTAATCCTTTTGGTGTTTTCTTTTTATCGAAGCGTGATGGGGCTTCGTTATTTACACTTGGAGGTGGTTTTACAGTATTTGTTCTTGCTATACTAGTAAATATTACCGCTTTAAAAAATCAGTTATTTAGTTATTTTGAACATTCTAATGAAGAAATTCCCACTTCCCTTAATGAAATGAAGGATTATGCAGAAAGTGATAACAGTTGATAATAATATTCTAAAATCAGCAGAACTTTCAGGACAAAGATTTTTCTTTAATCTTTCATCTAGATTTTCAGGAACTCAAGGTGGAGGGAAGTTTGGCTCAAAAACAGGGCAGTCTTTAGAATTTATTGAACACAGAGAATATCAACCTGGTGATGATATACGTCATGTAGACTGGAGTGCTGTTGCACGTTCTGATAAATTGGCAATAAAACTATTTAGAGAAGAAATTACACCTCATTTGGATTTATTACTAGATTTATCTAAATCAATGGCTATTAATAAAGAAAAATTTGACGCTGTTACGGCGTTGACAGCTATTCTCTCAAAAGTTGCGTATAATTCTGGGTATACTTTTTATAGCTGGTTAATCAAGGATATGTGCAGAAAAGTTGAGCCAACAAATCTACCAATAAATAAATGGAAAGATTTCGTTGCAAATTCCAATAATAATACAGGAAAGACTTTGTGTGAATTTCCACCAAAATTAAAAACAGGTGCTGTGCGGATTTTAATTAGCGATTTGTTTTGGAATCAAGAACCGTTGGGTGTTTTAAGAAGATTATCTGATGGAGCGGCAGCTGTTGTCATTATTCAGCTTGTTTCCAAACAAGATTTAAATCCTGAAGTTTATGGTAATATGCGTATTATCGATTCTGAAACTGGTGAAGCCCTTGAATTGATTTGTGATGAATCTGTCTTATCAGAATATAAAACAAATTTAAACTCTCATAGACAATATTGGAAAGAATGTTGCACAAAATCTGGTGCTGTTTTTTGTTTTGTTGAAGCAGAAAATCTTTTAAAAGATTTTGTTCCTGATGAATTGATAAAAAATGAGATTCTTGTATTAGGTTACTAATATGCCAATATTTACTAACACTGCTGCTTTATGGGGAACTTTAATTTTTCTTGGACTTTTCGCTATATATATTTATAGAAGGCGTTCGAGAAAAATAGTAGTTTCCTCTATTATGTTTTTTGCTAAATCAAAAAGCACTGCTGAAGGCGGTCAAAAACTTTATAAATTACAGACACCCCTAATATTTTTTATAGAGTTTCTTATTTTTATTTTCTTTATTCTTGCTTTAGCTAATCCAATGGCTCTTCATAAAGGAAATTTAATCCCTCTAACTATAGTTTTAGACGATTCTTTGTCTATGACCGCTGGAGATAATTTTTCAGCAAGAAATCTTGGGTTAGATTATCTTAAAAACAATATTTTTAACAAATCTTATTATCGAATTACTCTTGTTGTTGCTGGAGTTAGACCAAAATTAATAGGACGTAGAGATCTTACTGTTAATGAAGCAGAAATGTTATTAAGAAACTGGACTTGTGAATCTGCTTCTTCAAATATTATGGCTGCTGTTTCGCAGGGAATAGAAATGGTGTCAGATGATGGACTGATAATGGTTATCACTGACCATTTAAACGAGAAATCGATTTCTGAAAATATTAAATGGATTTCTTTTGGAAAAGCAAGAGATAATATTTCTATAACAGCAGCAAATAGAAGTGCTAATGACAGAACTGACAGATGTTTTTTTGAAATAACTAATTTTTCTTCAAAAGCAAAAGTTGTTAATGCAGAGATTGTAGATATTACAAAAGGCAATATTTTGGAGAAAATTAACGATAAGATTGATGCAAAAGCTTCAAGACGTTTTGTTATAAAAACAAAGGAACAGAGCGATACTATCAAAGTTTCTATAAAAAATGATGAAATCAGCTATGACAATGAGGTTGTCTTGCTTCCTATAAAATATAACAAACTTAAAGTGGATATAGATGTGTCCGACAAAGATTTGTATAATGCTATAAAAAAAGCGATTCTATCGTCAGATTTGGCCATATTATCTCAAGATTCACCTCAACTATTTATAACAGATAAAAAAAATACTTTTGTAGAGTCTGCAACAACTCAGCTAGTTATAACTAATGCTACACAATCATTAGTTATTGCTAAACATTTTGCTTCAGACAAGGAGCATTTTCTAACTTCAGATTTACCTTTTGATAATGCGATTTGGGTGGCTGACAGTAATTTCAAACAAATAGGAAAAAGTATTTTAATGGCGGGTAAATTACCTTTAATTTGCATTGATGAAGAATCTTCTTATAAAAATACAATTTATTTAAATTATTCATTTAATTTCTCAACATTTCATCAAAGTAATTTTTGGCCAGTGTTTTTCTATAATGTTCAGGATTGGACTTTAAAGCATTTAAGCGGACCGACAGAGTTCAATTATCGCTCAGGCAGTCAAATAGAAGTTATCGCTGAAAAAAATTCCTATAATTTAGAAATGATAAAACAATCAAAAAAATCAGAAAAAAAAGATAGTTATGTGAATAATGGAAAAGCTGTTTTTGTTGCTGGAATTCCTGGACTATATGAGATAAAAGATGGGGAAAAAACATATCTTGTATCTGTAAATTTATGTTCTTATGAAGAATCAGATTTAACAGAAGCTCGCAGTAACGAAGTAATTCCAGAAATCATAACAGATAACAGTATGAGCCATTTCGATAGTGTTAAATGGTGGTTTATAATGATAGCATTTGTTTTACTTGCCTTGCATCAATGGATGATTTATAGAAGGAGGTCAGGTTATGCTTTCTGAACCTCATTGGCTATTATTGTTACTTCCTCTTCTTTTTCTTGTTTTTGTTTTCCGACCTGATTCAAAAATTCTATTGTCTATAAGAATATTGCTAATTGTTGTTTTATGTTTAGCATTATCGAGCCCAATAATAAAACTTAAGGGAAAAGAAGGGGTTGTTGTTGTTGTTGCTGACAGAAGCGCTTCTATGCCACTAGATTCAGATAAACGTATTCATGAATTAACAAGTATTCTACTCGATGGAATGCCGATAAACTCTAAATTAGGTTTGGTAAGCTTTAATGATAAAGCCAGAATTGAATTTAGCCCTACAAAAAACGAGATATCTGATTTATCAAAAGTTCAAAATCCAGACGCTTCAAATTTGGCTGATGGAATTGAACTAGCTACTACTTTAATTCCTGAAGGTCTATCTGGAAGAATAATTGTTTTCTCTGATGGTCTATGGAATGGTGGTGATCCAAAAAATGCAGCAATTAATGCTATAAATAGAAATATACCAATAGATTTTAGATATGCTGGTAGAACAGAAATAAACGATTTGGCTATCACTTATTTATCTGCTCCAAAATTATTAGAACCTGGTGAATCTTTTATTCTTAGAGCAGGTATTTTATCTCCATTAGAACAAGATTCTTCTATTGAATTACTAGATGGTGAAAAATCATTATTAAAGACTAATTATCATTTGTTATCTGGTTTAAATGAATTAATTTTTAGTTTAACTGCTCCAAAAAGTTTAGTGGTAAAGCATATTTTAAAAGTTTATGGTTCTGCTAGTGATAATCAATTAAACAATAATGTGGCACAAGCAATTTCATTGGTAAAGGGGAAAAAGCCAATTCTTGTGGTTTCAGAATCTTTACCTTCTGTAATGAAGCGTTTTCTTGATTTAAATAACATTATTGCTGAAGAAAAGACACCAAAAGAAACCTCTTGGAATTTAGAAAAACTTAATAGCTATTCCTCCATAATTTTAGAAAATGTTTCTGCTGATTCTTTAGGTTTTAGTGGCTTACATAGTATTGCTGCTTGGGTTAAACACTTAGGTGGAGGTCTTTTGCTCACAGGAGGATTAAACTCTTATGGTGATGGAGGTTACTATAAGTCTCCTTTAGAAGAAGTTTTGCCTGTTTCTCTTGAAATGAGAAGTGAAAGCAGAAAGATGAGTTTGGCTATTGCGGTTGTGTTAGACCGTTCAGGAAGTATGTCTATGCAGGTTTCTGGTAGAACAAAAATGGAATTGGCTGATATTGCCGCTGCCTCTTCACTAGACTTATTAATGTCTGACGATGAATTTGCTGTTTTTGCTGTAGATACTTCACCTCACCTTGTTGTTCCATTGAATAAAGTCGAAACAAAAAATGAATGGCGTGATAAAGTTCTTTCTATTAGTTCAGAGGGTGGGGGAATATACGTTTATAAAGGAATAAAAGCCGCTGTAGAGGAATTAGAAAAAGCGACAAGTTTGACTAAACATATTATTTTATTTTCAGATGCCTGTGATTCAGAACAGCCAGGTGAATATTGGAATTTGTTAGATTATGCAAAATCAAAAAATATAACTTTGAGCGTAATTGGATTAGGTAAAGAAACAGATTCTGACGCACATTTGCTTCAAAAAATAGCCTTAGCTGGAAACGGTCGATGCTTTTTCACTGACCAACCTGAAGATTTACCTAGGTTATTTTCGCAAGATACCTTTATAGCTGCTAAGAGTACTTTTTCTGACAAAACAGTAAATATTAAATCTTTATCTAATCTTAATACTTACATTGGAGCAAATATAGATATTAATTCTTCTATAGATGCTTACAATATATGTTATATAAAACCAGAAGCATCTCAATTAATAGTAACTAACGATGAAGACCAATCACCTATTCTGTCTGTATGGCAGTGTGGATTAGGCAAAGTTGCTTGTTATACTGGTGTTTTGAGTGATAAATTAGGTGGTTCTTTTATAAAGTCTAAATATGCTTCGCAAATTCTTGCTGGTATATGTAATTGGATTGCTTTTGATGACAGAAATGCATTAAATGAAATCAATATTACTCAAAAATTAAATAATTCTATTTGGAAAGCTTATATAAATTTGGATCCAGACAGATTAAGAGATCCATTTACAAAAAATCCTACTGTTGAATTGGTAACAACTTCTAATGATGGTAAACCTTACCATTATAGTTTAAAATCTACTTGGGAAAATGCAGATCAACTATCTGTCAGTTATCAAGTAAAAGGTAACGAGGTTTTAAATTCTATTTTGAAAATAAATGACAAATTAAATTTAATGCTTGCTCCAGCTTGTCAGATTTATTCTCCTGAATTTATGCCTCAATCAAATAGAAATGGTGCAAGAGATCTAAAACAAATAGCAAAAATGACAGGTGGTAATGAATTAATTGATTTGAATTCTGTTTGGGCAACTATGCCACTTGTTTATCAAGATAAAAATGTGTCTAATTATCTTTTTACCTTAGCTTTGTTTCTCTTTTTGTTAGAAATAGCAGAGAGAAGATTAGCATTAATGAGTATTATTTTGTCTTTTGTTAAAAATATTAAATTGAAAAATACCAATATAAAAATGGTTGCAGAGAAAAAAGAATCCGACAATAAAGAACCTGCAATTGAAGGAAAAACAGTTGAAAAAACTAATTCAACTGTTTTCTCAAAAGAAGAAATCGTTGCTCAAAATGATGATAATAAAGATAAGGATAAAGGCTTTCTTGGAGCTCTACACAAAGCCAAGAAACACGCAGATAAACGATTCCAATAGTTTTTATTATCTATTGAGCTGACATTATAGTTAGAATCTATACTCGTATTCTATACAGGCATTATAGTAACCAAAAGCATCTTTTTTGAGCTTCTCATATAATTTTGGTAGCCAATTTGCATATTGGTTTACTGGTTCTGCTGTAGCCATGCCCATTTCTGTCATAGTAGAACCAAATTGGGCATATCCATCAAGAAATGCCCCAGCTTCAAATTTAAATTTTAAACCACCAATTATTTTATAAGTAATTCTTCCTATTAAAGAATTTTTGGCTTTAAAAGTATCTACTTTAGAAAGAACCCAATCGCCAGACCATGTTAAACGATGAAAAGCAGTTCCGCCTATTCCTATAGAAAAACTTCTCGCATCTAAAGAATATGAACCCTGTTCTATTTTTCCAATTCTAACTTCGCTTTTTAACATTAAATTTCTTTTCATCCAATGATCAATATTAGCTTTGAAAAACTTAGATTCAGATTTATTAATTTCATTACCAATATAGCGATATTTATCGATATTTGTTTGACCGAATCCTATTGTTGCCATCGTTTTTGAAATAGTAGAACCATGACAGTCCATACAAGCTGAAGCTCCTGGCTTCATATTTTTTGAACGAAATATCTGAACGTCAATAATATCAGTTTTGTATTTGAATTTCATTTTATTTGCCATACCTTTTAAGGTGACTTCACTGTCAGAATGTGAATATCTTAAAGCTTTATTTAATTCAAATCCGAAATTGGTTCTATCTTCTGAAGCTTTTCTTCCTTCAAATGATTTAGGAATATATAAACCAATTCTTTCTTGGTTTATAAAAACACTCTGACCTATGTTAGCGTTGCCAGGTTGAGTTAATTCCCAAATTTCTTCTGCATATAACGAAGAAAAAGAAGATATAAACAATAATAATATCAAAGTAATTATACTAAACTTTCTGTTCATTTGCATTGCCCTATTTATTTAATCCTAGGCGTTCTCTATTGTATTTTTCTCTAAGAGGTTCCCACCACCATTTGTTATCAAGATACCATTGGACAGTTTTCTTTAAACCAGTTTCAAAAGTTTCTTGAGGCTTCCAACCTAGTTCACGTTCTATCTTGCTTGCATCTATTGCATAACGCAAGTCGTGTCCTGGTCTATCTGTAACAAAGGTTATCTGTTCTGAATACTTTTTGCCGTCTTTTCTTGGAGAAAGTTCGTCTAATATTTGACAAATCGTTTTTACAACTTCAATATTTTGTTTTTCGTTGTGCCCACCAATATTGTAGGTTTCTCCAGGTTTTCCATTCAAGAATACATTACACAATGCTCTAGCATGGTCTTCAACGTAAAGCCAATCTCTAATTTGTTCGCCTTTACCGTAAATGGGAAGAGGTTTGCCATCTAAAGCGTTTAAAATAACCAATGGAATAAGCTTTTCAGGAAAATGATATGGTC
>CAJOQX010000313.1 GCA_905236865.1 Candidatus Rifleibacteriota bacterium | reverse complement strand
TACTTATTGGTTTAATACTTTATATGACTTTTTTTTCAAATGGTATTCGAAATCTTGAGAAGAGTCCCCAAAGACCTGTTCCAGAAAATTTTACTGGAGAAATAAAAACTACAATTATTACTAAAGATGATGAAAAGATAGAAGTTACATCAAAAAAAGATGAAAAAGGAATCGAAGAAATAAAATCAAAAACCATAAAAGAGGGGGGGGGATGACTATTAATTTAGATTCTAATGTAAAAGAAGGAGAAGAAAATGTTCAAGTTAACATCGAATAAATTTTGTAATTATTAGGCTTTGTTAATGTTTATCTTTATAAATAGTTGTTTATTTGCAACAGAAATAGAAGTATCTGGTAAAACGATAACTGCTTCTGATTTAAATTTTGAATGGAGCAAAGAAATAATTACTAATACAGTAGAAAATTCTACTGAAAAAATAACAAAATATACGGATATTGTTTTTAAACATGCTACTGAGTTAAGAATAGACTATTTTGTAGAAAAAGTATATGAAAATCGTAGAGACCAAGATTATTGGATGCAAGAATTTACAAGATTAGTTTTAACTCAAAAAAGCTTAAATGATTTGTTTAAAGCAGTTTCTAAATATTATAAAGACGATTTGAAAGAAACTTTAAAAACAATTGCTCAAAAAATGATAGAAAACAAGATTGCGAATGCCAAAAAAATAGTTATTAATGCAAAAGCTTCTGCTGATTTAGAAAGATTAAGAAAAGCACTTCCAACTGCTGATGAGGTTGCTAATGATATTTATGTAGAACTTGAAGAAAAAGGTCATCATAAAATGAATCTAACAGATTATTTAAAGAAAAAGATTGAAAATATAAAAGCAGATAGAAAAAGTGATTTATCAGATTCTTTATTGGAAGATTTTATCTATTTTATTACAAATCCTGATGAAGGCTTAAGCTTAATATTAGCTCCCATTTATTTTATCTTAGAAGTTCAAGTTTCATATAATATGGAAGTTTATAAAATTGATTTGGAGAGAGCTATTAGAAGTCAAAGAAATAATTATAAGGAAATGTTAATTGAAGGTTATACAAAATTACTAGCTGATAATGTTAATAGAATGGAAAAGATAATAGATAAAGCTATTGAAGAATACGGAAGGAGTATAAATAATAATGTTATTCCATAATAAGAGATTATTAAAAAAAGTTTCTTTATATACTCTAATTGCTTTATGCTTTTGTTTTATTGGTTCTCCAATATTTGCTACAGATTGGGATAAAATAAAAAGGAATGGCGATAGAGTCATAGACAATTTTTATAATGATTTAGAAGAAGAATCTTATGTAGTAACTTTAGAAAATATTTTTTATCCTAAGATAAGTGAAAAAAATAAAAAAGAACCTATTCCCATTGAAAGAATAATGAGAGAAGCTAAAGCTAAAATAGAGGCAAGTGGGGAAAAGGCTACAGAAGAAAAAATACAGAAAAATTTGTTGAATTAATTGTTATAGAAGTTTTTACTCCATTAACAAAAAAACTAGATAAAATATTAAAAGATAATAATGTTAAATATGAAGATATTTCAAAAAATGTAGATTATCCTCAAGGCTCTAATGAAGCATTAAGAGCTTTAGGTTTTGGAATAGGCGGAGTTGTAGCTTATGGTGTTATAATTACAAGTATTGTTGCTATTCAGATAAAATGTATGGCTTTAACCACCTGGATTGTTGCATCTGTAGCTGCTTGGTGGGCAGGAACTACACTTGTTGGAGCTACAGCAGGTAGTACAATACTTGGTCCTTGGGGTATTGCTACTGTTTTAGTTGTTGGTGGAGCTACAACATATTTTTATATTAGGAGCAAATTAAAAGAAGCAGAAGAAAATAAAGCAACAGCTTTTAAAGAATTAAAAGCTGTAATAGGCAATTCTGAAGCTGAAATTAGAGCTCAGTGGTTAAAATCTATAAATGACTTAAAAGAAAAAGAAAACAATTAATTATTACGCTAAGAAAAATAACATAGATAAAGTAATCGTTTTTTAAATTAGCTTATAAATAAAAATGTTGTAGGAATATCTACACTAAATAAAAATGCTATAAGTTTTTTTAAGGTTGTCTATGATAACCTTGAAAGCGTTTCAAAGACAACAATAGGTAGTGATACAAATGATTGTAAAAAGAAAGAAGTCTAGTTTTCTTTGCGTAATATTATTATCTTATTTTGTTATTTATAATCCTTTGGTTTTCTATGGAAGTATTGCTGGAACTGCGTTACAATGGGTTGCTCATATTTTCATCATAAAACTACTCTGCGATAAAAATAAAGTGTAATCCCATCACCCGCTAATAATATTATTCCTTTGAATCCTGTAGCCAAAGCAACCACCAATTATTCTTATTTAACAAGAAGATGTTTTAGATTTGATTGTAAGACATAAACCTAGATTAGAAATTAAGTTTAGTATAGTAGCAAACGAAGGATTACCATCTGAAGAAAGAGACTTATATAAACTTTCTCGTCCTACCCCTAGATTTTTTGCTATCTTTGTCATTCCTTCAGATTTTGCAATAGCACCAAGAACATTTTTAATATCATCTATGTTGCCTTCTTCAAAAGCAACTTGAAGATAAGTTAAAGCGTCTTCTTTTGTTTTTATATTGTCAGACATATTCCACTTAGTTAATTTCATCTTTTATTTCCTTAGCTATGAGTTTCGCTTTAGTTATATCATCTTGTTGCGTAGTTTTATTTCCCCCACATAAAAGAATTATTATTGTTTCTCCTCTTTTAATAAAATAGACTCTATAACCAGCACCAAAATGCAATCTTAATTCAGAAACTCCATTTCCTACTGGTTCTACATCACCAAAATTACCATTTTTCAATCTTGCTATTCTAATATCAATAAGGGCTTTAGCTTTTTTATCTTATAAATGCTTAAACCATTTTTCATATATTTCAGTCTTTAGAATCTCATACATATTAAAATTGTATCTTAAAAAATACTATCAGTCAATTTTTTTTCTAAAAACTCAACTTTCCCACTTCATTTTTGGTTCAAAAGATGATAAATACAATGATTTAAGCATAAAAAAATGTGATAGTTGACTTCACTTTTTACATAATAAATTAGCCTCCTAG